>JBGTRS010000254.1:0-6788 GCA_041940665.1 Pyrinomonadaceae bacterium
GAAATCAGCCGTACTTGATATTGTTACTGCAGTTGTATAAAGATCAAATGCTTGAGTAACACGTACACCATATTTTACAGCTTTTTTTGTATTAGGTGCATTATTTACAGCTAAAAGCATTTTATAATGTTTTTCCCTTTGATAATTCTTGACTACAAAAATAGAACTATCCATATACTGGATCAAGTCATGGATCATGCGTCTTTTTTTGCTGGCGCCAATAATGGTTACATCAAATTCACCACGTTTGACTTCGTCCCGTAATTGCTGGATAATATCACCATTGCGCAGTATGAGCCCCACTTCCTGGGTATGCTTTCCTTCCAAATATACTTCACACCGGTCATCGTCAGTCTGAACAAGCTTTTCAGCTGTGAAACTTTTTTCTTCACCGCTTGATGTTATATAATCATTATTAATGAGATATTCATAAGCCCATTCCAAGACATCTACACCCTGTCGATCTAACTCCCAATTCTCGAGGTTTTCCTGGGCCATCAGAACTTCTGAAGTGCTGAAAGCGCTAATCTTATCACTCACGTATACAATAGTCACTATAGCTTTGAATGCTTTGGCTACGCGCATACCTAATTCCAAAGTTGGCTCTGAATATTCTTTACTTCCTATAGCGATCAAAAACTTCATGAGAGCATTGGCCAATATATAGTTGATACCAGAAACAGTAGAAATACAGACATGATAAACAGCTTCCATCCTGCTTTCAGGTAATCGCTCGATTTAACCAGACCGCTGGAATGTATAATCATACAGGTAGGTGAAGCCACAATTGTTAAATAAGAAAATGCCGATGCGATGGATGTGGTCAACCCCAGGATGATGGGATCCCCACCCATATTCAGTACAACCGGTCCCAGTACCGCGACTGTGGCAGCGTTGCTCAAAATATTTGTCAATATTTTTTTAACTGATTATGTGGAATATTATTAAGACCGGGCTTTTTGATGTTATTCGATCATTTTATGAGTCTCTGAATTGCCTTGAAATGTTCATTTTTTGAATCTCTTAAAAGTTCGAAAAGGGCCATTTCGACCGAGGACGGGACAACGCCGTTCATTTTCATCTTGGCGAGAGCGGTTTGTTTGTCTTCCTTGAAACGCGAGCCGACGGCATCGTTGAGGATATGAACTTCAAAGGCTTCACTGAGAAGATCGTGAGCGGTTTGATTGACGCAGATGTGTGTTTCGAGACCGCAGAGGACGATCTGGCTAACCTTTATGGCTTTCAGTTTTTCCATAAAACTTCTTGATCCGCAAGAACTGAAAGTAGATTTTTCGACGAATTCGAAATCTTCGGGGACGATCTCCAGAAGTTCTTTGGCCGTTCGGCCCAAGCCCTTCGGATATTGTTCGGTGATGATGACGGGCAGATCCAAAACCCGAAATCCTTCGAGAGCGATCCGTGCTCGCGAAACCATTGGTTCGAAATCGGGAATGACCTGACGGAAGGCTTCCTGCAAGTCAACGATGACAAGGGCGGTTCTCGTTCTATCTAAAACTCTCGGATGCGTCATAAATTAATTTTCGATTTCGGATTTTTGTTTGGCGGTTTCCTGTTTTTTCTTTCTGCGTTCTTCTTCTCGCATACGCTTTTCGGCATAAAACGTCTTGAAGAAAAAATATGTGGCGATGCCTGAAATTATCAAAATCAAGATCATCATACCGGCGATGAAATAAATTTCGGCAAGTTCGGTGTTCTGCATAACATGATTCTAACGCACCGAAAAAGCGAGGTAAAGATTGCCCGGATTTTTATTTCAAATTTAAATAAGTTAAAGTTTTTGTTACTGTTTATGAAAAATTTTTAAGGGAGAATTTGAAGATGTCCGAACAAACAAAGATCGAATCGGTTTTGCACGAAGAGAGAATATTTCAGCCGCCGACGAATTTTGCCGTCAACGCCCATATCAAGAGTTTTGAAGAATACGAAAATATCTACAACGAAGCGGCGAAAAATCCGGTCGGTTTCTGGGAATCGGTCGCGGAAAACCTGCATTGGTTTGAAAAATGGCACACGGCCTTTGAATGGAACGAACCGCACGCGAAATGGTTTCTCGGCGGAACGACGAATGTTTCCTATAATTGTTTGGACAGACATATCGAAACCTGGCGGCGGAATAAAGCCGCGATCATCTGGGAAGGCGAACCGGAAGGCGAAACGCGGACGATCACCTACGGTCAGCTTTACCGCGAAGTTTGCAAATTTGCGAATGCTCTAAAAGGTCTCGGGATCGAAAAAGGCGATCGGGTGGCGATCTATATGCCGATGGTGCCGGAAGCGGCGATGGCGATGCTCGCCTGTGCCCGGATCGGTGCGGTTCATTCCGTCATCTTCGGCGGTTTTTCGGCCGATTCGATCAAAGACCGCGTCAATGACAGCGAATGCAAGGCGGTGATTACGGCCGACGGAGGTTATCGTCGGGGAAATGTTTTAAAATTAAAGGACACGGTTGATAAGGGCATCGAAAATTGTCCGTCGGTCGAAAGCGTCATCGTTCTGGAAAGAACAAAAAACGAAGTGAGCATGAAAGCAGGCCGCGATCATTGGTGGCATGATCTGATGAAAAACTCTTCGGATGAATGCCCGCCGGAAGAACTCGACTCCGAGCATCCGCTCTTTATCCTTTATACTTCGGGGACAACCGGTAAACCGAAAGGAATTCTGCACACGACGGGCGGCTATCTGACCGGAGCATATATCACGAGCAAATGGGTTTTTGATCTTAAAGACGAAGATATTTACTGGTGCACGGCGGATGTCGGCTGGATCACGGGGCATTCCTACATCGTCTACGGCCCGATGGCGAACGGGGCGACCGTTCTGATGTATGAAGGAGCTCCGAATTATCCCGATTTCGACCGATTCTGGGACATCATTGAACGGCATAAGGTCAACATTTTATACACCGCCCCGACGGCGATCCGGGCATTTATCAAATGGGGCGACGAATATCCGAAAAGGCACGATCTGTCATCACTGAGACTTCTGGGAACGGTCGGCGAACCGATCAACCCGGAAGCCTGGATGTGGTATTACAAAACGATCGGCGGCGAAAGATGTCCGATCGTGGATACCTGGTGGCAGACCGAAACGGGTTCGATCATGATCACGCCTCTGCCCGGAGCAACGCCGACCGTACCGGGCACGGCAACGCGGCCGTTTCCCGGCATTCTCGTTGACATCCAGGATAGAGAAGGAAATTCGCAAGGCACGAACGACGGCGGACTTCTGGTCATCACGCATCCTTTTCCCTCGATGCTCCGGACGATCTGGGGCGATGACGAACGATTCAAACAGCAATACTGGTCGGAAATTCCGAATGTCTATTTCGCCGGCGACGGTGCCAGACGCGATGAACGCGGTTATTTCTGGATTATGGGCAGAGTTGACGATGTCATTAATGTTTCGGGACACCGGCTCGGCACGGCCGAGATCGAATCCGCCCTCGTTTCGCATGATAAGGTCGCCGAAGCGGCCGTCGTCGGACGTCCCGACGATCTGAAAGGTCAGGCCATTGCCGCCTTCGTCACTTTGGAAGGGAAAAATCAGGGAAGCAGTGAGCTCAAGGAAGAACTGCGTCAGCACGTCGCTAAAGAGATCGGCTCTCTTGCCAGGCCCGATGACATACGGTTTACCGATGCCTTGCCGAAAACGAGAAGCGGCAAAATTATGCGAAGATTATTAAGAGAACTGGCCACCGAAGGAAAGGTCGAGGGCGATGTGACCACTTTGGAAGATTTCAGCGTGCTGGAAAAACTGCGTGAAAGCGAGGAATAAAAGCCTCTTATCACAAAATTATTGACTTTTTTAAGTCATTGCATAAAACTTGAATATAACAGGTATTCAAATTGGGTCGAGGTTTTATGGGAAACAGACGGATTTTCAAAAGTTTGATTTTGGTTTTTCTCATACTTCTTTCTACGCAATTTTCGGTTTACGGCAAAGATTTCTGGTTTGAAGTCAGAACAAAAAATTTCAAACTGATCGGAAATGCCGATGAAAAGCATATAAAAAAGGTCGGGATCAAACTCGAACAATTCCGCGAAGCTTTGCGAAGACTCGTTCCCGAACTCGCCGGGGATTCGCCGATCCCGACAACCGTTATCGTCTTTAAAGACAACAAATCCTTTCATCCTTTCAAACCCTTGAACGCCAAAGGCGAAATAACCGAATGGGTGGCCGGATATTTTCAATCCGGTGCGGATATAAACTACATCGCCCTTGCCTTTGACGGCAGAAACGAAGATGCCTATCAAACGATCTTCCACGAATATACGCATTATCTGATAGATTACAACATCGGCCGTTCCAATATTCCGCCCTGGTATAGCGAAGGTCTGTCGGAATTTTATGACCGTATTGATGTTGAAAAGGACAAAATTGTGAAGATCGGCGGGAGAAATGATGCTCATCTGCAAATCCTCAAAAAGCAAGGTCTGATTCCGATCGAAAGGTTCTTTTCGATCGATTACGACACTTTGCGGGTTCAGACACAAGCGGAGGCAAACAGATTTTACGCCCAATCCTGGGCTTTGATGCATTTTTTGCAACGCGATGAAACGGGTAAAAGAAAAACGCAACTCGATAGATTCATCGGCCGGATACTCAAAGAACGAAATATAAAAACCGCATTTGAAGAATCTTTCGGAATGTCTTTTCAGGAGTTGGAAAACAAACTTTTTAACTACATCGAGGTCGGAAGTTTCCCGGTTACGGTTTCAAAGTTTGAAGTGCATTTGACCGATAATTTATCCACGAAAAGCAAACCGCTGACCGATTCGGAAGCTCTTGCCCACCTTGCCGATTCGCTTTTTCAAAGAAAGAGATTTCCCGAAGCCGAAAAACTTCTCGAAAAATCTCTGCAAGAAACTCCAGGCTTGAGTTTTGCCAATTCGACACTCGGCTTGATTCGTTTTAAACAGGAAAAGTATGCCGAAGCGAGAAAATATCTGACGCGTGCCGTGACAGCCGTTGATGCCGATTTTCTGGCATTTTACCGTTACGCATTTTTCCTAAGCCGCGAAGTGATTATGTTCGGAACTTATGTTTCGTCCTACAACGATGAAAGAACTCTGCAGATGCGTGAGGCTTTGAAAAAGTCCATCGCTTTGAACCCCAATTTCCCCGAAAGTTATCGTCTGATGGGATTTATAAATCTCGTCCGCAACGAAAATTTTGCGGAAGGCATTGAATACCTTAAAAAGGCGATCGAAATTTCGCCGAAAAAACAGGTATATAAATTAAATCTGGCGGAACTTTATGTCCGCAACAAGGATTTCGGAAGCGGAAAAACACTTGCCGAACAGCTTATCGAAGAGGCCGATGAGCCTTTTATCAAGGAACGAGCCGAAAGCCTCGTGGACAAGATAAATTTTATCGAGGACCAGATCGCTCAAAGCCTGCCGGAGGAAAAAACGGCCAAAGTAAACCCCGAAACTTCGGTCGTCAAAAACAGACCGCGGCCTTTGACCCCGGAAGAATTAGAAAGAAACCGTCTGCAAACCCAAAACGAAAAGATCAGCGAGGTGTTGCGAAAACCCGGACCGGGAGAAAAACGAATCGTCGGAAACATCGCCGGGATCGAATGCGAAAAAAACAGAGTCTTTTTCAAACTGCAAATCGCTGAAGGTAAGACTGAAAAATTCAGCAGTACGGATTTCAGAGGGCTTTTGCTCTGGACCTACACTTCGGAAATGCGCGGAATAATGGTCGGTTGCGGGGTTGATATGAAAAACGTCCGGTCTGTTTTAACTTATAAACCGACCGGAGAAGCCGACGCTTTAGGCGAAATTATTTCCATCGAATTTGTGCCGAGAAGTTTTGTATTGATTGAAAATAATTAAATTTCACTACGTTTTATCATTCCTAAAAACATTTGATCAAGTATTTTTCAAAAAATGTTAGTATAATCCAACACAATTTTTTACTTTTAGCAATTAAAGATGAGTTTGCCGGTGAGATCGTTTTGTATACTTTGTTTGCTTGTTCCGCTCATTTCTTTACAGGCACAATACCGGTTTGACCAATGGACGACCGATAACGGTCTGCCGCAAAATTCTGTCCGTACAATTGTCCGCACCAACGACGGTTATATATGGATGGGAACTTTTGAAGGTCTGGTGAGGTTTGATGGCGTTGATTTTACTGTTTTTGATATGGTCAACTCGCCGGAGATCAAGAGCAATTATGTCCGTGCTTTGATTGAAGACCGCCAAGAAAATCTCTGGATCGGCATTGACGGCGGGGCACTTGTCCGATACGCGGACAATAGGTTTTACTATTATTCAAAAAACGAAGGGTTTTTGAGCAATAATGTAACCACACTGGTAGAAGACCGCGACGGGGCGATTTGGATCGGTGCTGAAGACGGCGGTTTGAGCGTTTTTAAAGACGGAAAATTTACAAATTACACAACTGAAGCCGGTTTGTGCAGCAATGAAATTTGGGCGTTGGAAGAAGATGGCGACGGCGGAATCTGGATTGGTTCGATAAGTTGTTTGTCGAAATTCAAGGACGGAAAATTCGAGAACCTAACAACCGCTGACGGTTTATCGGGCAACAACGTAAAAGCGATTCGCAAAGCCCGCAACGGCGGAATCTGGATCGGCACGACCAACGGACTTGATTTATTCCGCGACGGAAGTTTTGTAAAATTTGACGCACAAAAAGATTTAACCGGCAAATTGATCCAATCCCTGGCGGAAGACAGCGAAAATAATCTGTGGATCGGCACGAATGGCAAAGGTTTATATCGGCTTGATCAGGATAAA
>JBGTRS010000255.1:0-6763 GCA_041940665.1 Pyrinomonadaceae bacterium
GACCCACGACTACTTCAACGTCATCCCATTTTCGACCGACGCCCGGCCGTTTTCATCCGTGACGACCGACGGCGAAAATATCGCCAACGCATCGAAGTTCCGGCGGATTTTGATTTGGTTTTTTTCTTCTGCGTTGATCAAATATTTGACATCTTTACTTAACCATTGATTGTAAATAGCTTTTTTGTTGTAGCTCGGTCTGGCAAAGGGATCTCTTCCGCTGCCGCTTCCATCTCCCGAACCGCTGCCATAACCATAACCGACGCTGATGTCATCGGGATAAGACAGCAGAACATCTTCGCGGGAATGAAAGGCGGAAACTCCGGCGGGAATTTCCGTGTAGAAAGATTCGAGCGGGTCTTGTATTTTGTAATTCGTCAAAGCCAGAACGCTTTCGTCAACGGCGACGACGGCAACCTCCGTATTCGAAGAAGGATTTCCGTTGGCTTCTGTGACCTCGACATTGATCTTCGTTTCGCCGCCGGGGGCGAGCGTCTTTTCAATCGGTTCGGCGGTGACATTCAAATTCCGCGACGCTTTTGAGATTTCGAGCTTCAGCTCGCCGCTTGCAAAAGCGGGACGTTTCGGGAGTTTCTCATCGCGTTTGTCTTCATACAAAACCCTCTGTTTCGTGCCGACCAGATCAACCCGGACGTGAACATTCGGCAGAAACTTTTCTTCAATCGAAATCTGCAGAACCTTCGAGCTTTCATCCATCTTGAAACGCTCGGTTTTCAAAATCCCGTTTCTATCGAGAGTCAAAACGCCTTCCGCCGGGAAAAAGGGCGAGTTGACGAGGATTTCCGCCGTGTCGCCCGGCTCGTATCTCTTTTTGTCGGGTATCAGTTCGACGGATTCTTCCGCGATGCGGTCATCGGTCAGAGCATAGCCGCCGCCCGCCACCCAGACCGTCAGTTCGCTTTCGTTACGGCGTTCCCTTTCGTCCAGAACGCTCGCTTTGATCGTAAAAGTTCCGCCCGCTTTGGCCGGAATTTCGCAAAACGCGACCGTTTCGGTCGAAATAATTTCGCAAGATTGTCTATCAATCAAAACTTCCTTCCAATGGCTTCCGACCTTTTGCCAATCGGATAATTCCGCCTCGACCGAAACGGTTTTTCCCGTGACCGCTCGGCCGTCAATGTCGGTCGTGATCGTTTCGATCTTCAATTTTTCGCCTTTTTTGACAAAGGTTTTCGGCGTGCGGATGCCGACGTAGAGAGTCGAAGGATGGACGAGCAGAGTGGCGGCAGAAGCAAAGGTCTGACGATTGATATCGGCAATCTGGGCTTCGGCTCTGATATTGTAAGGTCTCGCCGGGTTGGCCGTTTCAAAATCGAGTTCGATCCGGTGTTCGCCGTCCGCATCGGTCGTTCCCTTAAAATTTTGCCGCGTGGTTTGTCCGTATTCGGAACGGTAGTATTTCCACCACGGAACGAATTTTCCGAAGGTAAAATCATCGCGGTTCGGCGGCGTGTAACTGGTCGGCGTGGAGACGACATTCCAAACCGTTTCGGCATTTTTCAAAAATCCGCCCGAATAATACTTGGCGGTCGCTGAAATTTCCGCCCGGTCGCCGACAAAAAACGGGGCGTTCGTCTCGACTTTGGCGGAAACTTCAAATTCCGGTCGGCGAAATTCCTGCACTTGAAATCTGTGCCGGAATTCATTACCGCTCAAGTTTTCTTCCGTTTTTAATTCGAGATTTTGATGACCGAGATTGATGTTTTCCGGCAGATTCAGTTTGAGATCGAACGCACCAAAAGCGTTTGGTTTTACAGTTCCTCTTAAAATCTCGTTGTTGCGCGAATCACGCAAAACGTAATTTATGCTCTTTACCGCCTCGCCGATTTCAGCAATGTCCGTGAATTTCCCCCCCGTAACTTTGCGTAGGTAGCCTTTAACGGAAACCGTTTCATCCGGGCGATACATTTTGCGGTCATCGAAGACAAACCAACGCAGATGCTCGCCGGGAATTTGTTTTCGCCAGTCCGTAACAACTTCGGCATAATCCTGCGGTTCACGCAAGATCGCCGAATCAAATCCTTTTTCGGCAAGCAAAAATCCGCGTTCGATTGTATCAATTAAATTAAATTCGGCGATTCCGTTTGAAGATTTTGATGAATCCAAAAAAAATTTTCCATGGTTGAGCGTGATTTTTACATCATTCAAAGGCTTGGCGGTTTTCAGGTCGGTGGCAAATGCAAGGAGTTTTTCGTAATCAACCAAAGCGTCCAAACCGATGTCGGTTGATTGAATCCAGGTCAAGGTCGGCGAATTGCGGTATTCGTATTCCTCGCTCTTTTCCAACGGAAAGGCGACGAGAACGGCGTGTCCGAATCTGTTCGGCAGAGCCGGAGCGAGATCAATTTCCGTTTCTTCAAAAAAATCGGGTTTGCGGTTTATCGTGTAAGTTTTTTCAAAAACGAGCCTTCCGAAATCAACCTTCGTAACGGTATGACGGTTTTTGTAATAATTCCGTAAAAGTTCTCTGAATCTGACATAATCGGCGGGCGTTACGGCGTAAAGTTTGACGGTAAATTTTTTATGGTTTTGGGAATAGACGGAAAATTTCCGCTCTCCGTTCGGGTCGAGCGTCACGAATTCTTCGCCGTCCGTAAAAAATTGGGGGGATTCCGTGCCGACCTCGAATTTGACCGTCATCTTTTTGCCGAGCGGTTGTTTGTAAAAATCGAGCAGATTGCCCGCAAGCGTGATCTTATAGGTCGTGTTCGGTTTTTTCGTGCCGTTGACCGTGATAACGCTCTGGCTTCCGTCAACCGAAAATTCGAAATCTTTGATCGCCGGTTCAATCTTGACAAAAGATTTATCAAAGGTGTTCGGCGCCATCGAGCGGTTGAAATGAATTTCAAAATTATCCGACGGCTCGCACGTCGTCGGCAGACGCTTGTAACCGCACCGCAATTCACGAACGGTGAACGGCGTTAAGGTTTTGAATGAGAATTCTTGTTCGCTTTCGCTTGAAAATTCGCCCTCGCCGGACGGCAAACCTTTTTCAAAAACGACTTTCACATCCGCATTTTTCGGCAAAAGTTCGACCGTCCGAAAGGCTAGCCAGTGTTTCGGTTTAACGTCTTTTCCCAATTGCTTATAGACCGTAAAACTTTCATCAACTTCATCGGTGACAAGACGAATCGGCATCTGCTTGCCGTCGGCAAAAACTCTGATCTTCGGTAAAATTTCCCGTTCGTCAATCCCCTGATTGAATTTTGCCGCCATGATCGCGTATTCGGGAAAAATGCCTTCTTGCTCGTCTTTCGGGGCAAAGACTTCGATCTTCGGCGGCGGTGTTCTGAAAGTCCACGAAACTTCCTTTTCCAAAACGCCGCCCGCCGCTGATCTGGTGCCTTTCGGAATCGTCGCGGTAAATTCCGTCGCCATCGGGAAACGCGTTACGGCATCGAATACGAGCGTATTCGTTCCGAGCCAACGCCAGACGCCTTCGACTTCCGGCGAGAGTTTGACGGGCACATTTTCGCTCGCTTCCATTTGTGAAGCGACCGCCGTCATCGGTTGCGAAAACGTTACGCTCAGATCGCTGACAAGCGTTGCATCGCCGACCGGCGAAAATCTTTCGATCCGCAAACTTTCATTTGTTTTTTTCGGAATATCGGGAGTCGCCTGATTTTCGTCCGCCGGAAATTTGATCGGAACGACGTTGCCCGTTTTCGGCGGTTTTAAGCTGTCCGCCGGCATCTTAAAATCCGTTTTGTCTGTTTCGGCCAGCATCGGCGGCAGACGCCGGAAGATCGCATCGGCTTCCGCCGGGCTTAGATCGGCGATCTTTATTTCCGGCTTTTCGGCCGGTTTTTCCGCATTTTTTTCGGCTTCGCTGATCTTGAATTGCAGACCGCCGGCGGTAAGATTTTGAGCTTTGATAAAGGGCGAAAAAAGGCTCGTCCAGACCGAGAACACGACGAGCAGGCAAGGCACGGTTTTATTTTTCATGGCAAATTCCCGAATAGTTTTTGGTATAAGATTCAAGAATTTGATGCGTCGGTTTTTTTGAACGGTTGTATCGGGCGATGGGTTTTCGAAAAATTAAACCGATGTATGATCGTGGATGACCTTCCAGCCGTCTTTGAATTTACGGAAGATCAGAGTAAAAAGTCCCGTCGGTTTATCCGTTTTTCTGTCGAGCAAAAAACGCCCGCGAACCATCGCCGATTCTTTACCGAGAACGGTGACGTCCAGTTCGGAAAACGAGAGTTTACCCATTTTGTCGCAATCCGAGTAGCCGCGTTTGTAGTTATCGAAGGTCGCCTGCCAGCCGCGCGTGTTTTTGTTGCCGGATGTAAAACTCAGATCGTCCGATTTCCAGTAGCCCTCCATAAAGCCTTCGAGATCGCATCGGTTCCAGGCTTCGGTCTGATCGGTCAGAACTTTTTTGACCGCCTCTTCTATCTTCGTTTTTTGTTTATCCGTTTGAGCAAAGGTCATAAATACAAACAGCAGGAGCAATCCGCCGGCAAAAGTAAATTTTTTCATAATGAAGATAAAATAGCACAGACGGACACATAGAAAAATTGATTTTTGAAGAATGATCGTTAACTATTTTTTTCGGAGGAGATGCAACCAATTCCCGGGTTGCCGCACCTTTACAAACAAGTTGCTGCAGTAACCCATAAAACATTACAAAAAGTAAAATTTCACGGAGGCAAAAAGATGAAAATTTTTGTTCTGCTATCGCTCTGTTTTCTGTTGGCGATGAGCATCCAAGCCCAAACCGCACCGGATGAAACGGAAGAAAAGGCAAAGGTTACGAAACTGACACTCGGCAAAGAGGACGCGGACGGCAACATCATCGAAAACCCCGAAGTTTTCTACGCGAAAGACATTCCGCTCTATTGCTACATTGATCTCAACACGGAAAAAACGACGATGGTCAGAATGAAGGTCGTCGCCGTCAAAGCCAAAGGCCTGCGTCCGAACACGCAGATCGCTCTCGTGCGTTACAAAACAAAGGACGGCGAAACGGGCGTTTCATTTACCGCCACACCCGGCAAACTCTGGGCGGAAGGCGATTACCGCGTCGAAATCTACCTCAACGCCGAACTTTCCGAAAGCAAGGATTTTAAGGTTGCGGATGAAGTTAAAAAGTAAATAAGCACCCATGCAAAAATAGACTTAATTGGTGTCAGTAGCCCGACCGTGAGGAAGGGCGCTTTGTAATCACTTAAAATTGACAAATACTTGTAAAGTTATTCAACACATAAGCCGCTCCCTGACGGTCGGGCTACTGACACAACAAGATTTTTGTTGAACTTAATTTTGCTTGGATGCTTAACGCAAAATTAAGTTTAGGTAGTTATTTGAACAACAAAAACTCCCCTCCTTATCCAGGGGAGTTGTTTATTATTCTTCTTGAAATCAATTATTTACCGCATTTAGGACAAAACATATCATTTCACCGATGATTTACTAATTTCCTCGACCGTGTTTGGATTTTCCAGAGCCGAAAGATCGCCGGCATCTTCGCCTAGATATGCCGAACGAATCACGCGGCGCATCACTTTGGCATTGCGGGTTTTCGGCAGGGCGGAAACAAAATGGATTCGTTTCGGCGTTAAAGGTTTGCCCATATCTTTGGCGACGAGGGATTTTAATTCTGCTTCTAATGACTGGAACGCAAACGGCTCGTTTGCACCGTCGTCGCCAGACGGCGGAATATTCGTTAATTTTTCAAAATCTGCATCTTCTTTTTTGTGCTTCGCACTCATTGCAAGCGAGCCGCTTGCGTTCCCGGTCAAAACACAAAATGCGACCATTGCCGTGCCTTTGATCTCATCGGGAACGCCGATAACAGCGGCTTCGGCTACCCGTTCGTCGGCTACAAGCAGACTTTCGATCTCGGCGGGACCGACTCTCTTTCCGGCGACGTTTAAGGTATCGTCCGAACGCCCCAAAATATACCAATGACCTTCTTTATCCTGCATCGCAAAATCGCCGTGAACCCAGATATTGTCGAATCTTGACCAGTAAGTTTCGAGGTATCTTTCGGGTTCTTCCCAGAAGCCTTGTGCCATTCCGATCCAAGTGTCTTTAATAGCGAGTTCGCCGACTTCGCCTTTTGCAACCGATTCGCCCGACTCACTCAAAATATCAACACTCATTCCCGGACACGGTGCGGGAAACGAACAAGGTTTGATCGGAAGCAGCGGATTTCCCATCAAAATTCCGCCCGAAATTTCCGTGCCGCCGGAATAATTGATGATCGGAAGGCGGGAATCGCCGACTTTTTCAAACAGCCAACGCCACGGTTCGGGATTCCAAGGCTCGCCCGTCGAAGCAAACGCCCGAAGATTGGAAAGATCGTGTTTATTCGGCAGATCGTCGCCTTTGGTTGAAAGCACTCTGACAAGCGTCGGCGAAATTCCCAAAATCTCGACCTTATGTTTTGCACAAAATTCCCACATTCTGTCCGCTTCGGGATAATCGGGCGAACCGTCATAAAGCACCATCGTCGCACCGTTTATCAAAGCCCCGTAAATCAACCATGGTCCCATCATCCAACCGATGTCCGTTACCCAGGAAATCCGCGTGCCTCGCCCGACGTCCGTCCCGAACGCCATATCCTGAGCCGCTTTGATCGGAAACCCGCAATGAACGTGAGCGATGCCTTTCGGTCTGCCCGTCGTGCCGGAACTGTATAAAATTATCAGCGGATCATTGGCGGAGTTTTTTTCGGGTTTTTCCAAGTTTTCGTTGCGTTGTTTGCTACGACTTCCTTCAGACATTAATACTG
>JBGTRS010000256.1:0-6723 GCA_041940665.1 Pyrinomonadaceae bacterium
CTGTAAGCGTTCCACGCTCTGTAGTTTCTCGTTTCCCAACTCAGATCGTCGAAATCTAATTCACCGAATTTATGAGCGTTGCTCGAAACATTGACGATCCTCGAATTTTCCGTGTCTTTCAATAAGTCCAAAAGCCGGGCGGTCAAAGCAAAATGCCCGAGATGATTCGTGCCGAACTGCAATTCAAAACCGTCCGTTGTTTTTGAATAGGGCGGAACCATCACGCCCGCGTTGTTTATCAACAGATCAAGCCGTGAAAACTCGCTTTTGAACTTTTCCGCAAAACCCTTGACCGAATCCAGATCCGCCAGATCTAGTTCGAGGATATGCAGATCGGCGTCTTTAAATTCGCTTTTGATCATTTCAACCGCCCGTTCGCCTTTCTCCCGATTGCGAACGGCGATGATCACGGTCGCATCTTTTCCCGCCAAAACTTTCGCCGCTTCAAAACCGATCCCGCTGCTCGAACCCGTGACGATCGCTACTTTTCCTTTTTGACTCCTTATATTTTCCGTCGTCCAATTTGTCATTTTTCTACTCCTTAAAATATTCGATTTTTTTTAATCCGTGACCGCATCCCAGGTTATTTCAAAAACCGTCTCCAATTCATTTTTTGTCAGCCGGTAATCTTTGCTCAAATGATATTTGAGCAAACCGACGAGCGGCGAAAAGGTGAAGGCAACGAAAATTTCGAGAGAAATATCTTTGAAAACCTTTTCTCGTTTGCCGCTCTCGAAAATTTCGATCAAAGGCAGAGCAAACTTCAGGCTTTGCTCTTTGCTGAAGCTGTCCACCAAAGGTGAATTGGCAAACTGTTCGCCGAATGCAAAATTTACCGGATATTTTTTGGCGTAAGCGACATAGTTAAACCAAATCTGTCTGAATTTTTCCTTGACGGACATCTCTTCCGTGACCCCTTTGAGAAGTTCCCGGCTCATCTGCTCTTTGACATAAAGATAGATTTTATTGAGCAGATCTTCCTTGTTCTCAAAATAAACGTAGATCGTCGCCGGCGATACATCCGCCGCTTTGGCGATCTTCGACATCGAAGTATCGGCAAAGCCTTTTGTCGTGATCAATTCGATCGCCGCATCGCAGATCGCCTGATGTTTTTTATCGTCTTTTACTCTCATATATTTATAATTGAAATTTTCGGCCTGTTTGATCTTCCGAAATCGTCCATAATTTTGACGCAATTTCTCTGTCTAAAACAAAAGGTTCAAGTTTACATTCACCAACCGGGCCGGACCAATTCATTGTCCCCGTCGGGCCATAATATGCCTCCTGCTCTAGTTCATCTTCCGTAGCACACATCACTTCCGGATAAGCACCTTTTTCAGCCGATTGAACTATTGGTAATAATGACATAATGGAAAACAAAATCCTCGACGTTAATTTGGCTTTTTCATTGATAAGCGATGTTCGGGAAGCACCCGGATGGCATACATAAACTTTCACATTCTTGTTTGCTTCTTTTATTCGATTTTGTAACTCGTAGGCAAACATCATCTGTGCCAATTTACTATGGCAATATGTATTCATGGGATTATAATTCTTATCAAAATTCATATCTTCAAATTGTATGGTTTTCAATCCCATTTTATAACCTTCACTTCCGACAACCACAATTCTTCCGCTCGATTGTTCCACTTTATCAAACAGCAGATTGATCAATAAAAAATGCCCGTAATGATTAATGCCCAATTGGCTTTCAAAACCGTCAGGTGTAAATTCCTGCTTTCCTATTTGGGCAACGGCGGCATTACAGATCAACACATCAATTTTAGAAACAGTTTTAATAACCTCATTTGCGGCATTGCGAACGGAAGAAAGCTCTGCCAGATCCATTTTGATAAACGACACTTTTGCGTCCGCCCCAAATTGTTCTTTAAGGTCCTCGATTGCTTTTTCAGATTTTTTCTCATTGCGGTTAAGCATAACGACCTCAGCATTTTTACTCAAAAGTACCCTGGCGGCTTCAAACCCTGCTCCGGCGTTTGCTCCCGTTATGACGTAGGTTTTACCGCTTAAATCTCCCAATCTTTCGGGAGTCCACCCTTGTTTGCCAAATTTATTTTTATTCATTTTTATGTCTTTGATTCTTTCGACCCTTCTGCCTGCATCATAAACCGTGTGTCCATTTTCTTTTAAGTGCAAAGCCGTTGCTTTCCCGATCCCGCTGTTCGCACCCGTATCTAAAACTGTTTTACTCATAATTAAAATTTCCTCTTTATAAATTTAAAATAACTCCTTTTCGGATTTCTAAGATAAACGATCGTTCGTTTATAAAAACAATACTAAATGAACGTTCGTTTATTGTCAAGTTAAAAATTAAATCAAAAAAAAGACTTGCCGCTGAAAAGCGATATTGACAGATTTAGGCAAAGTTCAGAAAATTAGGAACGCCTGATTTTGAAGAAGAATTTTTATCAAAAATTATGAAATTAAACGTATGCATCGCCGGAGCGACCGGATGGGTCGGCAAACCGCTCTGTTTTGCCGTGTCTGAAGCGGATGATTTGAACCTTACCGGTGCGGTTTCCCGCAACTTTAAGGAAAAGAATTTAAGGGATGTGTTCGGCGATTCACAGTTCGATCTGACCGTCAGCGGTTCGGTCGAAGAAGCTCTTGCCGCAAATACCGATATTTTGGTTGATTACACCAAAGCCGATGTGGTCAAAAATAATGTGCTGACCGCCATTGAAAAAGGCGTTCACGTAGTAATCGGTTCATCGGGTTTAACGGACGCGGATTTTGCGGAAATCGAAAAAGCGGCTCTCGAGAAAAATGTCGGCGTCATCGCCGCCGGAAACTTCGCCATTACCGCCGTGCTTTTGCAGAGGTTTGCCTGCGAAGCGGCGAAATATCTACCAACGTGGGAAATTATAGATTACGCTTCCGACACAAAACAGGACGCACCGAGCGGTACGACCCGCGAACTCGCCCATCGTCTTTCCGAAGTCAAAAAACCTAAAATCACTCATCCCGTCGAAAAAACCATCGGCGAGAAGGCGAGCCGCGGAACTAACCTGAACGGCACACAGATCCATTCGATTCGTCTGCCGAGCTATATCATCAGCGTCGAAGTTCTGTTCGGTGCAAAAGACGAACGCCTGACGATTCGCCACGATGCCGGAAGCGGTGCCGAACCATACATCCAGGGAACTCTTTTAGCGATCCGCAAGGTAAAAGAGCAGATCGGACTCGTTCGAGGATTGGATAAAATTATGACGGAATAAAATTTCGGCAAAGTTTGGGAAATTAGAAAATTTTTTTACTTTTACAAATGTGATCTTTTACAAAAAAATGCCGGCAAGATGCCGGCGTTCCTTCTTACCAACATCACAAATTAAAAGTTTCTTTACACTAAATACTTCTTAAATGCGGAGATCGTCCGTTCCCAGGCTAATTTGGCGGCTTTTTCGTCGTAACGCGGAGTTGAATTATTGTGAAAACCGTGGTTTGTGCCTTCGTATGTGTGCATTTCGAATTTGACGTTATTTGCTTCGAGAGCCTTTTTGTATTCGTCCCGCTGTGCGTTCACACGCGGATCATTTTCGGCGTAGTGGATCAAAAGATAAGCTTTGATCTTATCAACGTCTTCCGTTTTCGCGGCACTTCCGTAAAACGGCACGGCGACCTTCAGGTCAGAACCCATCTTGACGGCTAAATTATTGGAAACTCCGCCCCCGAAACAAAATCCCGTTACGCCCAATTTGCCGTTTGAAAGTTTATGGTCTTTTAAGAATCTCGCCCCGTTTTCCATATCAATGAGGATTTTGTCGCGGTCAAGTTTTGCCTGCATCGTTCTTCCGTCGTCGTCATTGCCCGGATAACCGCCGAACGGAGTTAAAGCATCGGGAGCAAGTGCCAGAAAGCCATCCGTCGCAAGTCTTCGGGCGACGTCTTCGATATATGGATTCAAACCCCGGTTTTCGTGAACGACCAACACGACCGGAAAAGGGCCTTCACCTTTCGGCTGAACCAGATAGCCACGCATCTTGCCGGAATTTCCGCATGGCGAATCATACTCGATATACTGCGGTTTGATGCGTTCATCGGTAAAGGAAATCGTCTGAGCAAGTGCATAATCGGGCAAAAGCGAATTCGCCATCGCCAATCCCGCACCGCCGACCAGCGACAACGCCCCCGCTCTTTTCAAAAACTCCCGCCGACTCATATTGCTGTGGCAATATTCGTCATAAAGTTCATAAACCTTCGGATCGATCTCATTTTTTTTCATAAATCAAAACTCCCTGAAAGAAATTTGCATATGTCAGTAGCCCGACTGTAAAGGAGGGCATAAAAATCGAATCAAAAGCCCTTCCTCACGGTCGGGCTACTGACACGCAAAACTAAAAGTTCAAAATTAATTCGCCTTTATCTTCCGTCACCGAAACGCTTCCGCCGTCTTCTAATTTGCCGAAAAGAATTTCCTGGGCGAGCGGTTGTTTGATCTTTTCGTGGATCAGTCTCTGCATCGGTCTCGCTCCGTATTTGGCATCGAAACCGTTACGGGCGAGCCATTCTTTGGCCGCGTCGTCGAGTTTGACGATGACGCGTTTTTCCATCATCTGAGCGTTTAATTCTTTGATGAATTTATCAACGATGAGTTTGATGACATCGAGATCAAGGGCTTTGAAAGCGACTCTCGCATCGAGGCGGTTTAAGAACTCCGGCGTAAAAGTCCGCTCGATCGCTCCCTTCGCCGAGCCTTTGGTGTTGGCGGCGTTTTGAAAACCGATGCCGCCCGAAGACAGTTCTCTCGCACCGGCGTTGGTCGTCATAATCAAGATCACATTTCGAAAATCCGCTTTTTTGCCGTTGTTGTCGGTTAAGGTGGCGGAATCCATAACTTGGAGAAGCAGGTTGAAAAGATTCGGATGAGCCTTTTCGATCTCGTCCAAAACGAGAACCGAATGCGGATGCCGCATAATTGCGTCCGTTAGGAGTCCGCCCTGATCGAAACCGACATATCCCGGCGGAGCACCGATGAGACGCGAAACCGTGTGAGCTTCGGCGTATTCGCTCATATCGTAGCGGAGGAATTCGACGCCCAGAATTTCCGCCAGCTGTTTTGATAATTCGGTTTTGCCGACTCCGGTCGGGCCGCTAAATAAAAATGACCCGACGGGTTTTGTATCGTGTCCCAAGCCCGCACGAGAAATTTGAATCGCGTCAACGACCTTGTCGATCGCATCGTCCTGCCCGAAAATGACTTCCTTCAGATCCGGCTTCAAAGTTTTCAAACGATGGGCTTCGTCCGCGACGACCGTTTTCGGCGGAATCTTCGCCATTCTCGCCACCGCATTTTCAACCATTGTTACGGAAATTTGTTTCGGGCGTTTATCTTCCGGCATCAGTTTGGTCATCGCCCCGACTTCATCAATGACATCGATCGCTTTGTCGGGCAAGTGCTTATCGCCGATATATTTTCCGGCGAGTTCGGCGGCGGTTTTCAAAGCTTCGTCCGCGTATTTTACGCCGTGATGCTCTTCGTAGTATTTTTGTAAGCCTTTCAGGATCTCATAAGTTTCCTGCACGGTCGGCTCGAAAATCTCGATCTTTTGAAAGCGTCTGGCGAGTGCCCGGTCGCGTTCAAACGCGGCTTTGTATTCCGAATAGGTCGTCGAACCGATGCACCGCAGAGTTCCGGAAGCAAGTGCCGGTTTTAGGATATTCGAAGCATCCATCGCCCCGCCCGAAACCGCTCCGGCACCGACAATCGTGTGGATTTCATCTATGAAAAGAATCGCATCTTCGTGTTTTTGCAGGTCTTTGATGATCGCCTTGAATCTCTGCTCAAAATCGCCGCGGTAGCGTGTTCCCGCCAAAACCGCTCCCATATCGAGGGCGAAAATTTTCGCGTTTTGGATGACTTCCGGCACATCGCCTTCGGAAATTTTTAGAGCCAGACCTTCCGCCAGAGCCGTTTTACCGACGCCCGGCTCTCCCACATAAAGCGGATTATTTTTCTTGCGTCGGCAGAGAACCTGAATCGTCCGTTCAATTTCTTCCTCGCGTCCGATGATCGGATCGATCTCGCCGTCTGCGGCTTTTTTAACGAGTTCGACGCAGAAAGATTCGAGCGGTTTCGGTTTCTTTTGCTGTTGACCTTGAGCCGCCCGTTCTTCGGCAAACATTCCGCCGTCCTCGCCGAATTCAAGCAGATCGTCTTCAAAATCATCAACCTTGGAAATTCCGTGAGCGATGTAGTTCAGAACATCGAGCCGCGTTACGCCTTGCTTCTGCAGAAGATAGACGGCCTGCGAATTTTCCGATTGAAACATCGCCGCCAAAATATTGCCGCCGTCAACCCGTCTCTGTCCGCTTCCTTCCGCCTGCAAGATGGCGTATTGAATCGTCGCCTGAAAGGTCGAAGTCAGCTCCGGCATCTGCTGAAAACCTTCCGGCATTTTCTCGACCGCCGCCTCGAAATAATCCTCGATCTCTTTGCTAAGTTCTTCCAATTCCGCCCCGCAATTATAAAGAATATCGCGGGCCGTCTTGTCTTCGAGCAAAGCATACAAGAGATGCTCGAGCGTGACATATTCATGCCGCCGCCGAACCGCTTCATCCACCGCAAAACTCAATGTTTCTTCTAATTCTTTTGTTAACATACTTCCTTATTCTATATTACTCTTCTTCGACCGTGCAGAGAAACGGATATTCGTGAGCCTTCGCGAGATTCATCGCTTTTTCGGCTTTCATCGTGGCGACCTC
>JBGTRS010000257.1:0-6711 GCA_041940665.1 Pyrinomonadaceae bacterium
ATCCCAGACCGAGAAAAAAACTGCCGAGGTAAAGCGGATTGCGGGTGTATTTGTAAGGTCCCGAAACGGCTAAAACCTGATTTTTGCGAATATGTCCCGCCGACCAAGCCCGAATCAAAAGTCCGATGAACGCGATCGAAATTCCGATCGCCATCAAAAGCGGTGTCGGTTTGGCAAAGATCAAAAAAACCGCCGCGAAAACAAATCCGAGCGGCACGCGAAATTTTTGTAATAATTTTTTGTTTTTTGAACTCATTAAAAATGGAACGCCAGCATCTTGCTGGCAATGGACACGGAAGTGTCCAAACAAAGTTATATGTCGAACTTTTTAATCTAAGCTTTGAGGCTGAAAAAGTATTTTTCGTATTACACGCACTCATTGCCGTCAAGATGGCGGCGTTCCTTTTATTTCTCAATTAAAAATAAAAACTCTTGGTTTTTCTTATCTGTTTCCTTAATCCAATCATTCGTCCAACGCATCGAAGCCATGACATTTTGTTTGTAATCAACCTTGACGAAATCAACAATTTTTCCGGCGTTTTCTAAAATCTCGAACAAACTTTCCGCCGTCGCCCGTCCCGACGAACTGTATGACAGAATTATATGTTTCGCATTTGTTTTTTCAAGTAACTTTTCAATTGCAACAGTTGCGATAAATTTGCCGTCGCCGTTTTGACGAAATTCTTCAAAAACCGAACCGGCTTGTAAATCTGATGTATCTTTTCGCCGTTTCGCTTTGCCGAAAACATCGGGTTTGTCGTTCAAAATTATGCTCGTCCAGAGATGATAATACGAAGCATAACGCACACGCGAGGGTGGCATCTTCTCGTTGTTCGAGCCGTACGGCGGATCGAAATATGCCAGATCTGCTTCGACGTTTTTTATCACTTCAAAAATATCATCTTGAAAAACTTCGTGTTCTTTGTCCGATTCGAAAAGTCGCGGAACTTTTAGTTTCAGCGTCTCAAAGGAACGCGGCGACCATTCGTTCAGATACGAAGCATAATGCCCGAGCGTGCTGTCAACTTTATCCAAAGCCAGAATCAAACTCGTAAGTAAAACCGATTTTGAGGTTTCGTTCAAACCGAGATTTTCGATTTCGTCCCGGATCGCATCGAGTTTCCGTGTGTTGTGGATCTGAAAAGGCTTTTTCAAACCGTCTTTTTTTGTTGAAACTCTTTCATCCGGCAACCCGCCGTAATGTTCCGTAAACCAACCGTCTTTCGGCTTTAAGTTATTGAGATGTTCGATTATTTCATTGTAAAAACTCTTTTCTTTTTTGTTTTTCAAATAACAAAGTCCGAATGTTTTCGACCAAACGGAAATATCGTTGGAAATAACTCTGTAACCCGTTTGTGCGAAGCTTTGCGAAACTCTCGTCGTTCCCGCAAATCCGTCAAAAAACGTTTCCGCCTTTGTTTGCTTGGCAAGTTCTAAAATATACGGAAGGAGTTTCAACTTGGAACCCGCATATTTGATGCCCTCGGTTTTCGGAATTTTTAAGGTTGGAGTTGATTTCATTATTTTTAGCCCGCCAATTTACGCGAATCAACGCTGATAAAATCTATAAAATTATTAGCGTTGATTCGCGTAAATTGGCGGGCAAATTCATTTTAATCTTTTCTCAACCGCATCGAAAACCGTTTCGACCGAAATGTCCATACAGATCCATTTGTCGCAGGTGCGGCGGTGGCAATCAACGCGGCAAGCGATGTCGTTTCTTTCAACACAGATGTCTTGCGGGTTGATGCTTCCGTTTCGCCACCATTCGGTCGGTCCGAAAATTCCGACCGTCGGACAGTTTGCCGCAACGGCAAGGTGAGTCGGTGCGGTGTCGCCGCCGACATAGATCTTGGCAGATTTAGCGAGTTCGTAAAAACCCTTCAAACTCGGCGTTGCCGCTAAAGCTTTGCCCGATCTGCTGTTTTGTAAAACCTTTTCCGCTAATTCAATTTCATTCGGTGCGGTTGAAATTACCGGAACTAAACCCAATTCAGTATAAAGTTTATCAGCCAATTCGCCGTATTTTTCGGCGTGCCAGAGTTTTGTCCACCAACCGCCGGCGGGATTCAAAATTGCAAAATTTTCGCCGGTTCCTTCGATTATTTCTTCGGCTTCTGCTTTATGTTTTTCCTCCGTGGCGATCGGAAATTCGATCGTTTCTTTATCGAGTATGAAATTTCTATCGCCTAAAAAATCCCGCAAAGATTTTTCGGCTAATTCGATGTTTTTGTAAATTATATTTTGTTTCGGTTCAACCTTGATCGTTTTTGAAAGAAAAACGCGGCTTGCGGGTTCGCGTAAATTCTGTTTAGAAAAACCGTAGCGTTTTCTTGTTTTGGAAAGTTTGGCGATGGAAGCGGATTTTAATAATCCCTGAAAATCTATCGAAAGATCAAACTCCGAGGCACGAAGTTCTCTAAACTGCTCGCGTGCAGTTTTTATTATTGTCTTCCCAAGCAAACTTTCACGCCTCAGAGTTTTGGTATCTACTTCGATGAGACGAGTTAAGGATGGGTTGTGCCGGAGGATCTCCGCCGAATTTTTTTCGACAACCCAGGAAATTTCCGCATCCGCGAAGGCATTATTTATTGCCGAAAGCGTCGGTAAAGTATGCACGACGTCGCCGATACTGCTCAGTTTTACAAAAAGAATCCGCATCTCGTCTTTTGAAAATATGAATTAAATTTACGGTTTAAGCAAATGGAACGGTCGGTAAAGAGCGGTCGGTCGGTCGTTGATTATGAGATTTATCTAATGAGCGACTGATCGCCGATTCCTGACCGCTAACTGCTTGAACTAATATTTTTTATTGGAAAAGTTCACGCAAAATGCGTTATTCTATAGAAGGCTTTCCGGCTTGTTTATCTATCTTCCTCCCGAAGCACACAAATAATAATATGTTGACAAGAAAACGAACAAACAGAGATTTGCGTCCGGCCCTGGTTTTTTTGAATGGCGATCTGCTCGCCGTTCCGATTCCCCTGGAACGCGAAGAAGTTATCTTGGGACGTGCTTTGGAGGCGGATGTCCGCATCAATGACACAAAAGTTTCGCGTCAGCACGCACGCATTACGGCATTGAAAGATCCGCGAAATTCAACCCCGAGTTATCTTCTGACCGATCTTCAATCGAGCAACGGAACCTTTCTAAACGGAGAAAAGATCACGCAGGAAACCTTGCAGAACGGCGATAAGATCGGCATCGGCGAGCATATTCTGCGGTTTGAACTATTGGACGAAATTGACCGCGAATATCAGAATCAGATCCGCCGTCTGCTCGTTCACGATGATCTGACGGGGTTGCTTTCGAGCCGTTCATTTTTTTCCGAACTCCGCCGCGAATCAGCCCGGGCCAAGCAATCGAAATTGCCGTTTTGCGTTCTGATGATGGACATAGATTATTTCAAAACCGTCAACGACACCTACGGACATTTGACGGGCAGTAAGACGATCGAGGAAATCGGCGTCTGCATTACGCAAACCCTGCGGACGGGCGACGTCGCGGCACGTTTCGGCGGTGAAGAATTTGCGGCGTTTTTGCTCGACGCCGAACTTGCTCAAGGCATCGTCGCCGCCGAAAGAATCCGCCAGACGATCGAAACCCAACCTTTTAGCGTCATCAAACACGGCAAACCTTCCGGCATCCATCACGTTACGATCAGTCTCGGCGTTTCATCTTATCCGAACGATTCGGAAGACCCGATCGAACTCGTTGAAATGGCGGATTCCGCTCTTTACCGAGCCAAGCGTCTCGGCAGAAATCAGGTTTGTGCCTACCGCGATCTGACCGAAGAAGAACAGAACCAATCTTTGCCGTCCCGCCGGCAATAATTTTTTTTGCAACAATTTGATTTTCATAACGTGAAAACAAACCGTTGAAGCAGTTGGCGGTTTGTTTTTGTTTTTTTGGATTAAACTTATAATTAATAAACGGCATTTAAATTGCTCAAACGATCGTTTGAAAACGGATTTTTCGTCAAAGTTTGTCAGTTCAAGAAAAGTTTGCAGACAAATCCGTTTTCAAACGAAACATCCTTGTATATTATTCGGTAAATTTAACGCAGACGGCTTCTTGATTGTAAGAAAAGAAGGGTTTCGTGTTAGACTTTTCGGGAGTTTTTATAATAATAAAGTCTCTTCAGATAAAATGCGAAACGGTGTTACAACCTAAATCAAAGTTTCGGATTCAAAAGTTTTAGTAGTGATAAACAGACTCAATCTTGCCAGCAGACCTTTTCGCAATCGGACTCTTCCGTATTTGATTGCTTTTCTTCTAGTGGGATGCACTCTTGCGGGTGCGATCCTGACCTTCACCCAATGGCGTGAAATTGCCATAAGAAACAAGGAAGCCAAAGATAACATTGCGGAGATGGAAGAAGAATTAAAGGAACTCAATGCCAAAGGCGAACTCGTTCAGCAGACTCTGACACCCACACAGAAAGAGTTGATGATCGCCGGCCATAAAGTTGTCGCCAACAAGGAATTCGGCTGGTCACGTCTGCTTTCCGACATCGAAAGAGTTCTGCCCGGAAGCGTTTCGGCTTCGCGAATCAATGTCGAGAATGTCTATCGAGAAGAAGGACGCATCAAAGCCGAACTCGAATTTGCCGTCCTTTCAAAAAATTATCAGGGCGTTTTGGAGATGATCGATCGGATGAACAATTCGGGCGTGTTCCGGGCATCCTTACGCGGGCAAGACCGCCAGAAAAGCGAAACGATAACTTATTCGGAATATACTCTGCATTTGATCTATCAGCCCGCCGCCGGAATTCCTCTGACACCGCCGCCGAATGAACCCGTTCTGGCGGAAGGTCAGGAGCAACAAGGAGGAGGAACGCAATAGATGGAAAATAAAGACCTCCAAAACTTAGAAGACGAAAACAACGCGAAAAATGAGCCGGAAATCCTGCGGAATGACGACGTCAACCCGAACGATTCGGCGGTCGTTGTCGAAGAAGAAGACCGCACGGTGCTTTTAACCGAAGACGAAACTCTGGTCATCGAAAAAGAGCCGGGTTATTCGATCGCCCCGAAAGACCGTCCCCGCAAACCTTACGCGGGAATGTGGGGAATTCCCGAAATGATTACGGTTGCTCTGGCCTCGCTGACGGTTTTGGTTTTGCTTTTTATCTATCTTTTTCTGGTGATGCCCGCTCAAAAGGAATTAGAGCAAAATCGGGCGAAACGCGATGAAGTGGAAAAGAAATATAAAGAGGCTGAAAGAAAGTTCGGTAACATTACCGACCCTCATTCACAGGTTAGAGTGCTTGTTGATAGCGTTTCGGATTTCGAATCGCGTTTTCTGAAAAACGAAATCATTGGAAAAACAGCGATCTATCAGCGGCTCAACGGACTTATCAATGCTTACGGATTGATTAACACGACCGGCCCCGATTATCAGCCGCTCGAAATTTCCGAAGAAGAACGCCGACGCGGCGGCGACAGTGAAGCCCAACGCGGACGTTCAAAATTCCAGAGTATTTTTCCGGGCGTTTATGTCACGATGACGGTCGAGGGTTCGTATCTGAACCTACGGCGTTTTATCCGCGATATCGAATCCAGTGATGAGTTTATCGTGATCAGTTCCATCGAACTCGAACCGACGGAAGATAATGAGACGGAAGAGACGGTTAATACGATCACCGTTCAGCAGACAAACGCTCCCGGAACAACGACGGCGAGAAGACCGGCTCCGCCGAGCGGCAAGACACGCGGTAAGGTTATCAGTTTAAGACTCGAATTGGCGGCGTATTTTCAGCGTCCGGCGGAACAGAGAAGCAACACGGCTCTGCCCGAAAGGGGCGAACCGCTTGAAGAAGGCATTAAGTAAGCCGTTTTTTTATTAATATTTGAGAAATTTGAGGTTGAAAGTGTCGGCATCCTGCCGACACGACAGTCACCGGGACGGTGGCGTTACAAGTTTTATTTGGATATGAGTATTTTTGAAGGAAAAAGTCCGGCGGAAAGAAACAAGATCATCGCGGCGATCGTGCTCGGCGTGCTGGCGGTGATCTCGCTCACATATACTTTCGGCGGTTCGTTTTTCGGAAGTAAAACAAAAGTCACGGTTGAGGCGGAAGCTTCGCCGACCGCGACCGTATCGACCGGAGACACGGCTCAAAATACGCAAACTCAAATAACCGATCCGGATGAAAACGCGATATATCAGGACTATGCCGTTACCGAAATAAGATATCCGGGAACCTTCGATCCGGGACCGATCGGCGGCAGAAATATCTTCGCCTTCTACGAGCCGCCGCCACCGGCTCCGCCAACACCGTTTTCACCAACCCCGACTAAAACCCCGACACCATATCAACCGCCGACGCCCATCGAGTATGCGATAAATCTGAACTTTATCTCTCCGCAGAGCGTCTATGCCGGTTCAAAGGCTTTCCGTCTGGAAGTGAGCGGTGATAAATTTACGCCCGAATCGAAGATCGTTTTTAACGGTACTCCTCTGCAAACGACATTTGTCAATGAACAAAGGCTCTATGCCGATGTGTCGGCGGGTTTGATCCGCAATGCCTCGTCTTTTACGGTTTATGTTGATACTTTTGACGGCAAGAATTTTTCCAGACAGATCGCTTTTAACGTTCAGGCACCGCCGAAGCCGCAACTCGAATATATCGGCATGATCGCCCGCAAGCATTACAACAACGACACGGCGTATTTTCAAAAAAGCAGTAATGAAGACCCGGTTGGCAAA
>JBGTRS010000258.1:0-6708 GCA_041940665.1 Pyrinomonadaceae bacterium
CAGACTTCCAACTGCTTGTCCATATTTTCTTTGACGAGGTGCATCGGAACGTGTCCGGGACCTTCGATCATCGTCTGACAATCCATTTCCCAGGCGATTTTTGTCAGTTCGCCGAGCGTATCTAATTCGGCAAATTGGGCTTCGTCATTCGCATCGGCAATCGAACCGGGACGCAATCCGTCGCCCAAAGAGAATGAAACGTCATAAGTCGCCATAATCTCGCAAATCTCGCGAAAGCGTGTGTAAAGAAAACTCTCTTCGTGATGAGCCAGACACCATTTCGCCATAATCGAACCGCCGCGTGAAACGATGCCCGTCGTGCGTTTCGCAGTTAGAGGAATATACGGCAGACGAACGCCTGCGTGAATCGTAAAATAATCAACGCCCTGCTCGGCTTGTTCGATCAAAGTGTCGCGGTAAATTTCCCAGGTTAAATCTTCCGCCTTGCCGTTTACCTTTTCCAACGCTTGATAGATCGGCACAGTCCCGATCGGCACGGGCGAATTCCGCAAAATCCATTCGCGTGTGGCGTGTATGTTTTTGCCCGTCGAGAGATCCATCACCGTGTCCGCTCCCCAAAGCGTCGCCCAACGCATTTTCTCGACCTCTTCTTCAATCGAAGAAGCAATCGCCGAATTTCCGATGTTGGCATTGATCTTCACCAGAAAATTCCGCCCAATCGCCATCGGTTCGGTTTCGGGATGATTGATGTTCGCCGGGATTATCGCCCGACCGCGGGCGACTTCATCACGCACAAATTCCGGCGTAACGAATTCGGGAACGCTCGCTCCAAAAGATTCTCCCTCGTGCTGATGATAAAGCGAATCTCTCTCCGCACCTTCCGCTTTCTGCAAAGCCTCAAACGCGATCTGCCGCCCAAGATTTTCACGAATCGCCACATATTCCATCTCCGGCGTGATAATCCCGCGTTTTGCATAGTGCATCTGCGTCACATTTTTGCCCGATTTCGCCCTCAGCGGAGCACGTTTCAAACCCGGAAATTCCTCCAATTTTCCCGTCTCTTTTATCCGTGCAACTTCTTCTGCACCCTTCGTCAAATAACCGTTATCTTCGGGCTTTACCTCGCGTCCGACATATTCTTCAACATCCCCACGTTTTAAAATCCACTCCCGCCGCAATGCCGGCAAACCTTCCCGCACATCGCATTTCACTTTCGGATCAGCCCAAACTCCGCTCGTGTCATAAACCCTGACGGGCGGATTTTCTTCAAGCTCGCCGTCCATATTTTTCGATGGACTCAAAGATATTTCCCGAAACGGAACTCTTAATTCGTGTTGTGTTTGATTGACCGTCGAACCGTTGGTTTCGACATAGATTTTCCGCGATGCGGGCAATTTTACCTCGCTCGCCATCTGTTCTTTTAATTCTTTATTTTCTTTCATTGTTTTTCTCCCTTCGTCGGTATTATCCGCATCAGGTTTTTAGGGTAATGTCCAAACCGATGAACAACTCTCAGCTAACAATTAGCTCCCCTGAAAACTTTTGCTTGAATCCATTTTACCTGTTTATGCTCAATTCTAAAAATTATGGTAACAGCATTCATTTTGCTTTTTTTATTGTTTCTTGAAATTTTGTCGTAGCGATTTGTTACAATGTATGGAAAATCAAAATAAAAGGAGGGCGAAAGAATAATGGCTGTATGCGAAGTTTGCGGGAATGATTATTATTTATCGTTTGAGGTTGTGACGGCGGGGCGGACGCATATTTTTGATTCGTTTGAATGTGCGATTCATAAACTTGCTCCGGTTTGTGCCAACTGCGGCTGTAGGGTGATCGGCCACGGCGTGGAAGGGAAGGCGGAGATTTTCTGCTGTGCTCACTGTGCACGGAAAAAAGGTGTCGAAGGCGTTGACGACCATGTCTGGGGCAAGGAAAGAGAGACGGCGGAGCGGATGGAAGAAGAAGAGTGATCGGGAAAATTTCAGAACTTAAAAAATTTTAGAACTTAAATGGAAAACCGTGCCGGAGCAAATTCGGCACGGTTTTTGTGTTTTGTATATATAAGAAGCGTTTGAAGTGCGGTTTCGTGTTTGGATTCAAAACAAAATGTATCGCATTCAAACGCGGGATTTTCTATGGGAGAAAAAAAAACTATGCATCACAAAGATAATAAAGAACATAAAAACACTGAAGCGAATGAGAACAAGATTGACAAAGTCGGGGAAACCAATATTCACCCCGTTTCCGATCGGGATGAGGCCGATGACGATGCAAAGGTGGTCGCACCGTCCCGCTTAGGCGATGCAGATGAATCGGACGACGAATAATAGCAGTAAATAACGGGAATAAAAAAGGCAGGAAAAACCGCTTGGCAGTTGTTTGTTCAGAGAGGGTTTGAATTGCTTGAAAACACCCGCGGTCAGTAAGTGATTTTGCTTACCGCTTTAACTTTGAATGGATAAAAACAAATACGGAGAAGTTATGAAAACGATTACCAGAGATGAACTGCGGAAAAAAATCGAGAACAAGGATGACTTTATTCTCATCGAAACGTTGCCGAAAGGGACATACGATCACGCCCATCTGCCGACGGCGATAAATTTTCCGCCGGATAAAGTGGCGGCACTGGCCGCGGAGAAATTGCCCGACAAATCGGCGGAGATCGTCGTTTACTGCTCAACGCCGAGTTGACACGCTTCGGAAAACGCCGCCCGTGTTCTGGCGGAATTGGGTTATACTAATGTGAGTGATTACGAAGGCGGTAAAAAGGATTGGATCGAGGCCGGTCTGCCGGTTGAATCGTTTCACGAGCATTAAAAAAAATTTTAACGGATTTTTACAAGTTTCCGGACGATGTCCGGAAAAGGAGAAGTGTTTATGAAACAGAGGCTTTTAATCATTCTGACAATGATATTTACAGCAGTTTTTGCGAATGCTCAAACTGAAAAGTATGAAAATTTAGATAGTGCCGTGAATACGCTTTCGTCTTATTACAATGCGGTCAACGGCAAAGATTACCGAAGGGCTTACGGTTACTGGCAGAATCCGGCGGATGATTTTAATAAATTCGTTAAAGGATTTGAGAACACGGAAAAAGTGCGTCTGATCGTCGAACCGCCGGCATCCGTCGAAGGGGCGGCGGGAAGTCAGTATGTGCAGATTCCGGCGGTCTTGATCGCCATGCAGAGAGGCGGCGAAAAGGAAATGCTTGCGGGTTGCTACACGATGCGGAAATCCAACTTGCGTCCGCAAACGGAAATTCGGAGAGAAGCCGCCTGGCACATCTATCGGGCGGATATGAAAACGGTTCAAAACGATGCAGATATACCCGCCTTGCTGGCCGAATCCTGTACGGAACTGCCGGATAAAAAAGCAGGGGCGATGGTGCCGGGCGTGATCGGGTTTGACAGCGAAGATCTCTCCGATGCGGTCAAAGCTCCCGAAACGGTCAAGGCCAACGAGGAATTTCAAATCATGGTAAATACATCCGGCAACGGCTGTTTCAGCAAGGGCGAAACGAGCGTCGTCATGGGCAGTGATATGACGGTGGATGTGTTTGTCTATGATTTTACGGTGGCGACCCGCCCCGGAACCGTCTGCACGCTGATCTTAAAGAACTTTTCGCATACGGCCGCCTTAAAATTTGAAAAAACAGGCGAAGCCGTGATCCGCGTCTGGGGCCGAAAACAGGGCGGAAGTTCGCCGTTCGGCGAGCCGGTCGTCATCGAAAAGCGGATCAGGGTCAGATAAATTTTTTACATTAAGCTAAAAATCAAGACGGAACGGGTGGAAATTTAATTTTTGCCCGTTTTTTTCGGCTGGATCACGACTTCGCCAAAACTTTCTGGCAAGCCGTTTGCATAAAAGTGTGTTTGGAGGAGTGATATAAAATATCAGGAGAAGTAAAAACTATGAACTATATATATATATTGCAGGAAGAAGAGCCGGAAAAAGATCCGTTTCACGAACCGCAGGAACCAAATGATAAACCGGCAGATGTTCCGCAAACACCGCCGAATCCGCTCGATCCGTTTCCGGTGAGCGATCCCGTGCCGCCCGAACCGATTCCGGAGTATCCGCCGGATGTCGAATTTTATACGGATATACGTTGGGAAGCCGGTGTCTGAAAAAAATACAAATGTATCGATTCGGAAATCAAATTTTGATTGACGGAATAGACAATTTGATTTCGAATTGATTTTTGATAAGATTTTTGTAAATCAGCCAACGGGGTTCCCGCACATCCGTATTTTGATTCGCCTCTTTTGTGAAAGACCAAAAGCGTGATTCAAACGGTTGATTAAGAATAAAAAAGCCGTAAGCTATAGGCAGTTAAATTTTTCTGTAGATAGTTTACGGCTTGTTTTTTTGTTTCTGATGGATATGAAAATAGTTCGGATAATAGCAAGGCTCAATGTCGGCGGCCCGGCCAAGCACGTCGTGTGGCTCAATCAGGCTTTGCAGGATGAAGAGTTTGAATCCGTTTTGCTGACCGGAACGGTTCCCGAAGGCGAAGAGGATATGAGCTATTTTGCCGGCCAACATAACGTCAAGCCGGTCTTTATCAAAGAGATGAGCCGCGAACTTTCTCCGCAGGATATAGTTTCGCTGTGGAAAGTTTACCAACAGATAAAACGCGAAAAACCCGACATCATTCACACCCATACGGCAAAAGCGGGAACGGTCGGACGGACGGCGGGCTTTTTATACCGCTGGCTGACCTGGCGGACACTCGTCGGAAAACCGCGGAAGGTGAAGATCCTGCATACTTTTCACGGACATATTTTTCACGGTTATTACGGCACTCTGAAGACCAAAATCTTTTTGCTGATCGAAAAACTTCTGGCCAAATTCGCCACCGATAAAATTATCGTCATCTCCGAACAGCAGCGGCGGGAGATAAACGAAAAATACGGCGTCGGCAAAAAAGAACAGTTTGAGGTCATCAGGCTCGGTCTGGATCTGAAGGTTTTTGAAGACTGGCGAAAAAAAAGAGAGATTTTACGCCGCGAGTTTGATATAAAGGATGATGAAGTTCTGGTCGGACTGGTCGGCCGGCTGACCGAGATCAAAAACCACGAGATGTTTCTGCGGGTCGTAAAAGTTTATAAAGAAAATTCAGAAAATGCGGATTTGCCGGAGTTGCGATTTATCATCATCGGCGACGGTCACCGGCGGGCTGTTTTGGAAGAAAAAGCAAAGGAATTCGGCATTGAAGAACTTGTCATATTTGCCGGCAACCGGGAAGATGCGGATGTATTCTATGCCGGACTCGATGTCGTCGCTCTGACTTCCCGGAATGAAGGCACGCCGCTTTCCCTGATCGAAGCGATGGCAAATGAAAAAGCGATCGTTTCAACATCGGTCGGCGGAGTCGTTGATCTGCTCGGCGAAATCCGGGAAGAATCTGACGGTTTCAAAATTTGCGAACGCGGCATCCGGGTCGCACCGGAGGACGCGGAAAGTTTTTATAAAGGCTTGGAGTATTTGGCAAAAGACGAAGGACGGCGAACGAAATTCGGCCGAAAGGGAAAGGATTTTGTCATCAAAAATTACGATCTGGATCGCCTGGTCGGCGATATAAAAAATCTTTACGCCGGTTTACTAAACAATTAAATCTGTGCAGATGATTTGATTTTAACGCATAAATATTGTTTATTTTACGAAGCATCCTTGTGTCATACAATCCCTTTTTATTACGGAAGTAACCCTCAATGAATGAAATGATTTCAAGTCCAACTGTGGTAACGACGATCAGTATCGTTCTGGCGGTTGCCCTGACGTATCTGGTGCGTAAATACGCCCGGAAGTACGATTTTGTCGCCAAGCCCAAATCCGACCGCTGGCATAAAAAGCCGACGGCACTTTTGGGCGGAATTTCGATATTTTTAACTACCCTCATCGTTTATCTGCTCTTTATTCCGAAAACTCCGCAATCCTGGATAATTTTAGCCGGCAGTACATTTTTATTTCTGGTCGGTTTGGTTGACGACCTGCTTTTTATCAAGCCATATCAAAAACTCGTCGGTCAATTCATCGGCGTCGGGATAATTCTCGGCGTACCTTCTATCCTCGGTTACGACCCTTTAATACTGCCCTGGACGAGTTGGGATGTCGTCAATATGTGGCTGACGGCGTTTTGGATCATCGGAATAACGAACGCCATCAATCTGCTCGATAATATGGACGGACTGGCCGCCGGAATTTCGGCGATCGCGGCTTTTACGCTGGCGATCGGACTCGGTGCCAACGGTCAGCCGTTCGAACTTCTCTTGATCTGTGCCTTTATCGGGGCCTTGATCGGATTTCTGGTCTTTAATTTTAATCCGGCCTCGATCTTTATGGGCGATGCGGGTTCGATGTTCGTCGGGTTCTTTCTGGCCAGTTCCGTGATGCTGAGCGAAACCGGCGGACGTTCGAGAAGTATCGTCTCGGTTCTGGCGGTTCCGGCTCTGATTCTTTTCGTGCCGATCTTCGATACGACCTTTGTGACGATCCTGCGGAAAATCTGGGGACGAAAGGCATCGCAGGGCGGCCGCGATCATACTTCACACCGGCTCGTTGCCCTCGGTTTATCGGAACGCTCGGCGGTGCTGATGCTGTACGGTTTTGCCGTACTGGCCGGAAGCATTTCGCTCCTTGTAACCCAGCTTCCGCCAACCCAAAGTCTTGCCTTGATCGCTTTTTTCTCGATTCTTCTGACAATCATCGGAGTCTATTTATCAAAGGTCAAGGTTTATAAAGAAC
>JBGTRS010000259.1:0-6696 GCA_041940665.1 Pyrinomonadaceae bacterium
AGTAGAAATGGCCAACGGCGGAACACTTTTTCTTGATGAGATCGGCGAAATGGCTTTGAGTCTGCAGGCAAAACTTTTGCGTGTTTTGGAAGAAAGGGAATTTGAAAGAGTCGGCGGTTTGCAAACCATTAAAGCAAATATCCGTCTGATCTCAGCGACAAACAAAAACTTACCGGACGAAGTTAAAAACGGAAACTTCCGCGAAGACCTATTTTACCGTCTGAACGTCGTGCAGTTCACCATGCCCGCTCTGCGTGAAAGAAAAGACGATATTCTTCTGCTCGCCGAAAATTTTGTTCAAACGTTCAGCCGAAAATTAAACCGAAAGGTTCGCGGCCTTTCCGTCAACGCCAAAAAGATTCTGCTCAAATACGATTTCCGGGGCACTGTCCGCGAACTTAAAAATATGATCGAACGGGCCGTCGTCCTCGGCGAAAACGAATGGGTTCTGCCCGAAGACCTGCCCGAAGATTTGCTTTCGATCAAGGTGGAAAAAGAGGAAGCGGATGAACTGAATTATCAAAACGCTCTGGTTGAAAAGAAAAAAGAACTTATCTTTGAAGCGTTTCAAAAAGCCGGCGGCAACTACGTCGAAACCGCCAAACTGCTCGGCATCAACTCAAATTATCTGCATCGTCTGATTCGGAATTTGGAGATCAAGGAAGAATTGGAAGAAAGTTAACTTGTGTAATCTCTGAAATCTTCAAGCGGTTCATCAAAATCATCTGCAATATGTTTTACTAAGCCTTTCATACTTCCGAACTTGCGTTCTTTCTTTTCTTTTTTGCCGTTTTTTTGAACCTTGATTAAATTCATATCTTCTAAATCTTCGAGGATTTTTTTTGCTTTTGGTTCTATTATTTCGACAGTAAGTTTTTCCATAATTTTCACCTTGACAAATTATAACTCATTTTTCCATTTACTAAATCTTTTATCTATTACTTGAGCAATTTTGTCATAATTTTCCCAAGTATCTTCAACGTGATAGGTTGAAGGAAGGTTTTGAGCAAGAGTATTTTCATAATCTTCAATATAATCTCCTTCATAATAGTATTCAGTAAATTCAATTCCTTCATCGCTTAAGAATTCATCGAAAAAAACTTCGTCTAAAAAATCAAAAAGAAATTCTCTGCCCGTAACATTTCGATTTTTCAAATTATCTACTTCATCCGACAATTCATATTCTTCAATGATCTCTTCGCTATATAGATCAGTATTAAATATCCACGAAATAAACATTCCAATATGAGTTCCGCCGTTCTCGATCGGTAAATCATCTGGGAAATCTCCGCCGTAATGCCACTCTGCTTTATCGTATGCCATAAATTTATGAATAAAAAAGGCTGAACAGAAATTCAGCCTTGTAAGTTATTTATTTTCCGCTCGTGATCAATTTGGCAATCGTTTGCAGTTGCATATTGGATGTGCCTTCGTAGATCGCACCGATCTTGGAGTCCCGCCAGTATTTTTCGACCGGATAATCTTTAACGTAGCCGTAGCCGCCGAAGAGTTCGATTGCCTTTGAGGAAACTTTTTCGGCGACTCTTGATGTGTAAAGTTTGGCGATGGCCGCTTCTTTTAAGAAGGATTTTCCCGAATCTTTAAGGCGGGCGGCATTGTAGGTCATCAGACGGGCGGCTTCGATCTCGACCGCCATTTCGGCGAGTTGAAATTGAACGGCTTGAAATTCGTTGATAGATTTTCCGAACTGCTCGCGTTCCGCCGTGTAGTTCAGAGCGGCTTCGAAAGCACCCTGAGCGATGCCGAGCATCTGGGCGGCGATGCCGATCCGGCCTTCGTTCAGAGTTTCGATGGAAACTTTGTAACCACGGCCTACTTCGCCGAGGACGTTTTCTTTCGGCACTTGGCAGTTATCTAAGATCAATTCCGTCGTCGAACTAGCCCGGATGCCGAGTTTGTCTTCTTTTTCACCGACCGCAAAACCTTCAAATTCCTTTTCGATGATAAACGCCGTAATTCCTTTATAGCCCGCGTCAGGGTCAACTGTGGCGAAAAGGACGAAAACTTCGGCTTCGTTGCCGTTCGTGATCCAGAGTTTTTGTCCCGTGATCTCGTAATGATCGTCTTTTTCAACCGCCCGTGTTTTGAGAGCAAAGGCATCCGAACCCGAACCGGCCTCCGAAAGTGCGTATGCTCCGACCTTCGATTCAGCCATCTGCGGCAGATACTTTTTCTTTTGGTCTTCGTTCGCCCAATTCAAAAATGCGTTTGTCACCAAAGTGTTCTGAACATCAACAAAAACGGATGTCGAGGCATCAACTCTGGCTAATTCTTCAATCGCCAGGATCGAATTGAAAAACGTCGAACCCGCCCCGCCGTATTCTTCGGGCGTTTCGATCGCCATCAAACCGATCTCGAAGCATTGACGGATCAATTCGGGATCGAGTTTGCCCGCTTTTTCCATTTCCTCGACCCGCGGGCGGACTTCGCCTTCGGCAAATTCGCGGAAACTGCTCTTAAATAATTCTTCTTCTTCTGAAAGCTGCGTTAACGCAGGTCTTAAATTCTCGTGTTCTAAAGCTGTTGCACTCATAAAAAAATTTTCCTTTTAAATTAATATTTCGTTAAATGATACTTACATAATATGGAAGATTTTTTGTTCAGGCAATCGGGCTGATGCTTCAAAGCGGCTTTTGACAAAGATTTGAGTGATAAAATTTCCGTGGTTTGTGCATCTTCCGTTCTTTGATTAACATCTATTTGAAAAAAGCGATGTATCCGAAAATTCCCGAAGGAGAAAATTACAGACATCTGATCACCCGTCAGATCGGCGATCTGCGGATCGGCAAAACCCTCTACGGTTCGGGCGATTGGAATACAACTCACTATCACGAAAACGCCCGGTTCGTCTTTGTTTTGCAGGGAGAATTTGCGGAACGATTTGAAGGACGGGAAAGATTCTGTCAACCTCTTACGGGAATTTTCCGTCCGCCGCAGGAAAAGCATTCGGAAGTTTATGAGGAAGGTGTGGTCTGTATCGGCGTCAATCTCGCTCCTTCGTGGTTGAAAAAACTGGCAGATCATTCGGTAAAACTCGGGGAATCAAACGCCTTTCGCAGTCGGAATTTGAGTCTTCTGATTTCAAAAATTTCGGACGAGTTGACCTTTGAAGATGACGTCTCCGCTCTGGCCATAGATTCGCTCCTAACCGAAATCGCGGTGGAAATGTATCGTAATTTCTCCGAACAAAGAAAAGATAACTCTCCGCTTTGGCTCAAAACCGCCGTCGAATACATACACGAAAATTTTTCGCAGAATTTATCCTTAGATGAGATCGCTTCGGTCGCCAAGGTTCATCCGGTTCATCTTTCCCGCGTTTTTAAACATCGGCAAAAATGCACGATCGCCGAATATATCAGAACCTTGCGGGTAGAAAAAGCCCGGGATTTATTGCATAAAACTGATTTATCCTTAGCCCGGATTGCCGTTCAGACCGGTTTTGCCGATCAGAGCCATTTTACAAAGACATTCAGACGTTTAACCTCAAAAACTCCCGCTCAATTCAGAAAAAATATGTAAAGCGTGTTAAGCAAAGACCAAGATGTTAAAGACGCACAATACTTTCCTTTGTTTAAAAAGATAAAATAAACAAAAATCGGCATACGTAATCTTAAAATCTTATGAGAAAAACACTTTTGCAATCATTTTTGTTTATTTTTGTACTGGCGTCGTTTTCATTTGCCCAAAACCCTTCGAGCGGGAAAACCGCTGAAATTCTGGACGAATATCTGACCCGTATGGCGGCTTTCGGTTTCAGCGGGGCGGTGGTTATCGAAAAAGACAGCCGGATTATCCTGCAGAAAGGTTACGGATTTGCCAACCGCGAAAAGCAGATTCCGTTTACCGCCGATACGCCTTACCCGGTGCAATCCATCTCGAAACAATTTACCGCCGCGGCAATTTTAAAACTCGAAGAACAAGGAAAATTAAAGGTCGAAGATCCGATCACAAAGTTTTTTAAAGATGTGCCGGAAGATAAAAAGGCGGTCACGCTCCATCATCTTTTAACCAATAGTTCCGGATTGAATGACACCTATTCGGGAGCCAATATTTTTGACCGGGATCAGGCCGTTCAGGCGATCTTAAACCAACCGCTCGGTAATTCCATCGGAGAAAAAACGGTATATTCCAACGACGGATTCGAGCTTTTGGCCGCCATCGTCGAGATGGTTGCGAAGCAAGATTTCCCGAAATTTGTCCGCCGAAACTTTTTTATTCCGGCCCGGATCGAGACCGGCGGTTTTCAGGGCGAAGGACATTTTTGGAAAACGGAAGTCGCTCACGCCTATAATTCTTTTGCTGATAACGGCTCACCGCAGTTCAGAAAACCGGATTGGGACGGCTACGGGGCGGGTGATGTCGTCATTTCCGCCAATGACCTTTATAAATGGGAACTCGCTTTGCGAAAGGGCAAGGTTCTTTCAAACGGGATCAAAGAGAAAATGTTTAGGCCGCATTCGTATTTCCGGCCGAAATGGCATTACGGTTACGGCTGGTTCATTATCGAATCAGACCGCGGAACGACCGAGTTTTATCACGGCGGCGGCGATATTCCGCGAGGATATACGGCAAGTTTCACACGCTATCCTTCGGAAAATATGACCATCATCATTTTCACCAACGAGATGATTGACGAAATGGGTTTTTTGCGGGCGGTCAAAGAGGATATTACAAATATCGCCTTCGGCAAAAATGTCGAAATGCCGCCTGATTTTGATGAAAAGATTTCTCTTCCACCGAAGAAATATGAGGGTTTTTACAAAACGGAGAATGGGGAAAAATTTGTCGTCAGAGCCGTAAACGGTCAGTTATTGATCGGTGCGGTTAATCAAAGGGCGATTGATTTTTTAACTTTTCCCGAATCTGCAGTTGCGGAAAACCTCGAAAAATACAGCCGGATGACCGTGCAGTTTGTCGAAAAGACCGTAAATGACAAAACCGCAGTTTCGCCTTTTCGTGCAAACTTCGAAGGCTTGGAAGAAAAATACGGAAAATTCAAAAACTTCGATCTGCTCGGAACTTATCCCGTTTCGGAAAATTACAAAATTTCCACGACCTATATGAAACTGACTTTTGAAAACGGCGAAGAGGTCGTGCGGTTCGTCCGGCGGGGCGATAACCCGCCATATACTTTAACGGGAAATCCTTTTCCCGCTCTGACGCCGATAAAACCGCAAAACCGAAATCAATTTATTGCCTACTATCCATTTTTGAAAAAGAGTGTGCAATTGGAGTTTAAGGCAGACGAAAAGGGAGAAATTATCAGGATAAATCTAAAAACAAAGGAACAAACCGCATCTGCCGAAGCAGATAAAAGCAATTAGCAGTGTCCGCGTTAAATTTTTTCCGACTACTTTTATAAAGCGGATTTGCAGAATCGGGAAATTGTCGTTAGCATTTTTTTAGTCCTAAATTCTGATTCAAAGGCAACAAAAAAGTGAATCCCGAACAGACAACCGCAGACCGGAAAATAAACGTTCCCGAATCCAAACGGAAAAAGATCAGACACTTGAAAACTCTCGGTGCCGTTCTGACGACCGGCGGCATCGCTCTGTTTTCATATTTTATCTACACGGTCGGGATTGACGAAATTCTCGCCAAGATCGGTGTTTTCGGTTTCGGCGGTTTTGCCGTAATTTTGCTTATCCATCTCGCCAGACTTTCCGTGCGGGCGACGGCCTGGCGGCTTTCGGTTTATGATCCGTACAAACTCGATTTCAAAGACACTTTGCCGGCCGTCATCATCGGCGAAGCCTTGAGCAGTATGATCCCGCTCGGTATTCTCGTCAGCGGAACGGCCAAAGCCGTCGCCGTGCGGCGGCGTGTACCTTTGGTGGTCGGGTTTGCTTCGGTGGCGACGGAAAATCTTTTTTATTCCTTGATTACCGGACTTTTTATCTGTTTCGGAGCGTTTGCTTTCCTAAAGCAGTTTCAGCTTGAGGCGAGTTGGATCTACGTCATTGATTTTATCATCGGTTTTGTTTTTGTCTCGATAACTCTGGGCGTTTTGATGGTCGTCCGGCAATGGCATTTTGCCAGCTGGATTTGCGAAAAACTCTATGAAAAGGGAATTTTGCGAAATATCCTGGACAGCGGACGCTTACAGGTTCGGCTGTTTGAAAATCTGATCTACGGTTTTTACCGCAAAAATCCGAAAAGATTTTTTCCGCTCTGTCTTTTGCAGATACTTTTTCATTCGCTCGGAATTTTCGAGGTCTGGTTTATCATCACCAGTATCAGCAAGACGATTCCTTCGTTTTTATCGGCGTTTTTGCTTGAATCAATGAGCCGGCTGATAACCATCGTCTTTAAACTCATTCCGTTTCTGGTCGGGGTTGACGAAGCCGGAGCGGAACTTATCGTCGAGACTTTAGCCGTCGGCACGGGAATCGGCGTGACGATGGCGATCATCCGCAAGGGGCGGACGATCTTCTGGGCCGGCGTCGGCATGATCTTGATCATCAAACGCGGTCTTTCTTTCAGAGAGATCAGAGAGATCGGTGAAAATGAGGCAGGATAATTCAAAAACCATCAAAATTATCAAGGCGGATTCAAAAAGGGAATTTTTGGAGAATCTTTCGGACTGCGAAAAAGATAAAAATCTGCGGGTGGCGATTTTGGAAATTTCCGATGAGATCGGGTTTGGAAGGGAAAGTGAAATTAATAAAAAATTGA
>JBGTRS010000260.1:0-210 GCA_041940665.1 Pyrinomonadaceae bacterium
GCTGGATCTCATATAACAAAACATCCGATGCAACGATCGGGCAGTATTTTGAAATGTACCCAAGCGACCGTTCGGAAAAACCAAATTCCGAAACCGATCTGATCGCCCGGAGACTTGCAAATTTAAGTGAAGATTGTGATGTTGAAATCGTATTGGATTGTATAAAATTATTTTTGAATGATTCAGAAAAACTCGTTGCGGAAATGAACA
>JBGTRS010000260.1:220-6683 GCA_041940665.1 Pyrinomonadaceae bacterium
CTTTGACAAACTTGCCACGCACGCTCATAAATTAAAAGGAAGTTCCGCCAATATGGGAGCCAAAGCCTTGCCGGATCTTTGTCAAAAACTTATGGACTCAGCAAACCGGCAGATGTCTATCGAAAGTAAAACTCTGATTGAAAAAATCAACGCTGAATACCAAACTCTGCGGCAAATTTTGGAAAATAATAAAGAAGAATATGAAAAGGAATTGAATATGATTTTGACACCTGTTTAAGAAAATCAGATTTAATTTAATTTTTTTGGAATTTACATACTCAAAAGTCTTGTATAAATTTAAAGAAGTAATTTATACAAGACTTTTGAGTATTTTATCGTGAGAATTCTAGTAACAGGTGCAACCGGGTATATCGGCGGACGTTTGATTCCGATTCTCTTGGAAAAGGGTTTCGAGGTTCGTGCATTCGTGCGTGATGAGAAAAGAATCAAGAGTAAACACTGGTCTGATAAAGTCGAAATCATAGTCGGCGATATGGAAAATTATAAAGATATTGCCGAAGCGATGAAAAATATTGACGTCGCATATTTTCTGGTTCACGCCATGTATGCGGACGATGATTTTGCCGAACGGGAAAAAAAATATGCTCAAAATTTTGCTGAGGCCGCCGAAGATGTCAAAAAAATCATCTATCTCGGCGGGCTTTTGCCCAAAGAAGCGAATGTTTCAAAGCATTTGCGAAGCCGGGCGAAGGTCGGCGAAATTTTAAGAAAAAATCGTCCGACAACCGAATTTCGAGCCGGACCGATCATCGGCTCCGGTTCGGCTTCATTCGAAATGGTTCGTTATTTGACCGAACGACTTCCCGTTATGGTCACACCCAGATGGGTTAAAAATCCGGTTCAGCCGCTGGCTGTTAAAAATGTTTTAGAGTATTTGGTCGAAGCAATTGAAAGCGAACCGCTGGGAGTCGTGGACATCGGGGCGAACGTTTTGCCGTTCGTGGAAATGATGAAAAAATTTGCCGAAGTCCGCGGACTAAAAAGATTGATCGTTCCCGTTCCCGTTTTATCTCCTTTACTTTCAGGGTTATGGGTTGGTCTGATCACACCGATCCCGAATAAATTAGCCATTCCTTTGGTGAAAGGAATCATCAATCCGGTCGTCGCCGATACGGCAAAAGCCGAAAAATATTTCCCACACATCAAACCGATCAATTACAAGGAAGCAGTTGAAATGGCTTTGAAGAAGATCGAACAACGGGCGACGGAAACCCGCTGGAGCAGTTCGCTCGGCAAAAGCGAAATCTATCAGCTTACGGACAAAGAAGGAATGTTTAAGGAGGTGCGGACGGTTTTGACCGACGCTTCCCCCGAATCGGTATTCAAAAGTTTTACAAGTATCGGCGGCGAAAAAGGTTGGCTGGCCTGGAATTGGGCCTGGAAATTACGCGGTTGGTTCGACTCCCTGATCGGCGGTCCCGGACTTTCGAGAGGTCGCCGACATCCGTCGGAAATAAATATCGGAGAAGTGCTGGATTTTTGGCGGGTTGAAGATATAAAGGAAAACCGGCTATTACTTCTGCGGGCGGAAATGAAAGTCCCCGGACAAGCCTGGCTACAATTTGAAGCGATTCCGAAAGGCGAAAAAACACAACTCGTGCAGACGGCGATGTATGCACCGAAAGGTTTCCTGGGTTTTGCTTACTGGTATGCGATGTTTCCCGCCCATTTATTTTTGTTCAGCAAAATGGCCCAAAATATCGCCAAAGGGGCGGAAGTTTACGAAGGAACCGGTAACACAACCGAAATGCCCTCGACGGTTTAATTTTCCTTGAATATCTTGTATTATTTCGATTTTGAATATGGGTTGGGCTTTACCTTACATCCAAAAACTCAAAAACGGTGAGACAGTTCAGCTTCGTCCGCGTGGGCAATCTACGAAAGGTAAAATTGAATCCGGTCAGTTATGCACCGTCGAACCGATAAAAAGTTTTGAAAGACTTGAAAAGGATGACATAGTTTTATGTAAAGTCCGCGGTAATGAATACTTACATTTGATCAAAGCCATTCAAGGAAAACGCTTTCAGATCGGCAACAATCGAGGAAAAATCAATGGCTGGATCGGTCAAAATTCCATATTCGGGAAATGTATAAAAATTGAAGATTAAATTATGAAAGTTAGTTATAAATGGTTACAGGATTTGGTTGATATTGATCTGCCCGCCGAAAAATTGGCGGAAAAATTGACGCTGATCGGTTTGGAGTTGGACGGAATGGACAAGACGGAAGATGATTTTATCCTCGATATCGAAACGACCTCGAACCGCGGCGATTGCCTTTCTCATCTCGGCGTCGCCAGAGAAATATCGGTTTTTACAAAAAATCATTTAAGGCTCGAAAATTATTCAGATAAAAAGCCGGAGCAATTTAACGAAAACCTTGTAACGATCCAAGCCCCGGATCTTTGTCATCGGTTTACGGCAAGAATTATTAGAAATGTCAAAATCAAACCCTCACCGTATTGGTTGGTCAAACGGCTGGAAGCGATCGGCGAGCGTTCGATCAATAATGTCGCCGACATTACGAATTACGTTATGCACGAACTCGGTCAGCCTCTGCACGCTTTTGATTTTAACAAACTCGCGGAAAACAAAATCATCGTCAGACGGGCCAGACCGGGCGAAAAGATCACGACATTGGACGAAGTCGAAAGAAAACTCGATGAATCAATGTTGATGATCTGCGACGCGGAAAAACCGGTCGCCGTCGGCGGCGTGATGGGCGGTTTTGATTCGGGCATTACCGATGAGACCACCGATGTTTTGCTCGAAGTCGCCTATTTTGACCGCGAAAGCATCAGGCAAACTTCCCGAAAATTAAATCTGGCGACCGAGGCAAGTTATCATTTTGAACGCGGTGTTGATATCGAAAATCTCGTCCGGGCTTCAAACCGGGCCGCGGATCTGATCTGCGAACTCGCCGGCGGAACGGCCGAAGATTTTGCCGATGAATATCCGAATAAATTCGAACAGAACATAATCGAAGCCAAAGACCTTCAGTCGGAAGTAAAAAGACTTTCGGGTTTGGATTTTGAACGGACGGAGATCGAAAGAATTTTGCACGATCTCGGTATCAGAAAACTGGACGAAACCCATTTTCAAAGCCCGACCTGGCGACACGATCTGGCGATTGATGAAGACCTGGTCGAAGAAGCCGTCCGTATTTTCGGCTACGACAAAATCGGCGAAGAACTTCCCTATGCCCTGTCCTCGGGCGAATATCAGCCGACCGAAAACCGCAAAAGAAAATTGCGACGGACGCTTGCGGTGCTGGGATTTGATGAAGCGATCTCCTACAGTTTTATTGATGCAAAACATGATGAAGTTTTTGAAACTATCCCGAACTTAACAAGGAATGAATTGGATGAAAAATATGTTTCGATCAAAGACCCGATCATCGAGGGTGCCATTCGTATGCGGCCGGGTCTGCTTTCGGGTTTGCTCGATGCCGTTCGTGTCAATTTCAATCATCAAAACCGCAATATAAAACTGTTTGAGATCGGCAAAGTTTTTGCAAAAACAGATTCGGAAGACGGTTTGCCGAAAGAACAGGAATTGCTCGGACTCGTTGTGACCGGAAATGAAACCTTTGAACAAAAGGCTCTAACTTCGCGACAACTCGATTTTTATGATTTGAAAGGTGCTTTGGAAGCCGGTCTTGATGCGGTTGATCTGCCGAATTTTGACTTTTCCGCTAAAGAATTTAAGCATCTTCAGAAAGGCCAATCAGCCGAAATTATTTTTAAAGGGCGGCCCGTCGGCACTCTCGGTAAATTGAATAACGAAATAAACGCAAGATATAAATTCAAACAACCGGTCTTCGTTGCGGAAATTGATCTCCAGACATTGCTTGAAAATACCGAACAAACCGCCTTTTATGAACCTTTGCCGATCTATCCTTCGATAATTCGTGACGTTTCATTGTTGATAAAACGAAGCTTGAGTTTTGTCGAAATCTGCAAGGCAATAAATGCTCTGAACTTTGAATTATGCCGGAAGGTTGAATTTGTGGATGTATTTGAAGGCAGAGGGATGGCCGATGATGAACGTTCGATTACGATCAGATTTATCTATCGTTCCGATGAAAGGACTCTGACCGAGGAAGAAGTCGAGGAAGTTCATCAAAAAATCATTGAACATCTGGAGTCAAATCTAAATGTAAAACAAAGATAATTGGAATAAATTAAGATTTTACTTGAAGTTTTCACGAAAAATAAACATAATCAAACAACCCGATTAAAATTTTTGTGGAGAAATCAATGAACGGATTGGCTGGTATGGAAAAATTCTCGCATCTTGAAGACAAAATTTATTTGACAATCGAATTTGCCAAAAAGATGCGCGAAGAAAAGGAAAATCTCGAAAAGGAAAATAAATCTTTGCGGCATGAGGTCAACACTCTTCTCAATGAAAAAACACGGCTGGAAGAAAAAGTCGAGGATTTGATGAGTGAAAGAGATGCGATTCAATTAAAGATTGAAGCAATGCTCGATGCTATTACTGTTATTGAACCCGAAGTTACTGAAGTTTTGCAACAAGGACAATAAACTATGAGTGATACAAACGGTAAATCAAAAGAAGCGGCTCAATCCATCCGCGTCGAGATTTATAATCAAACATATAATATTCGTTCGGACGGTGATAATCAGTATATTTTAAGACTCGCCGAATACGTTGATGAAAAAATGCGTGAAATTTCTTCCGGCACCCTGACAGTTGATTCACTAAAAGTTGCGATCCTGGCCGCTCTTCATATTGCCGACGAATTTCATCAGTTAAAAAATGAGGTTGAACAGGCCGATGCTCAACTTGCTTCTCGTAGTGCCGAATGCACCATTCTGCTTGATAAGGTTTTAAAATCGAGAGAAGCCGAACCGCAGGAATTGGAAACCGAACAATAGTCTTTTTTTCTAACCCTCCGATGTGTTAGAATCTGTTTTACTGAAAAGTTCGCGATAAGACAATAAAATAATTGAGCCAACACTATAAGAAGGGGAGGCTAATGCTGTTTTCGGTGCAATCTTTCAAGGTTAAAGAATGCCATAGAAAACAGCTCTGATGTTCCATAAACAGGACAGAAAGCCACCCACCTGTTTTGACACAGGTTCAATTCTTATGTTCTTAAACGGCTTTTCGGTTGTCTTCTGCCAATAATTTTTTTTGTAAATGAAGATGGTAAATAGTAAATAGAATAAAGAATTATCTATTTACTATTTACCATTTAATATTTATTTGCTGAAATATGAAAGTTTTAATGATCGGAGATGTCGTAGCTCGCCCCGGCAGGCGGGCCGTATTAAATCACATTGAACAAATCCGCGAAGAACATAAAATAGACATCGCCGTTATGAATGCCGAAAACGTTGCCGGAGGCTTTTCGATAACCCCTGCCATAGCCGATGAATTATTTGAAAACGGCATTGATTTGATGACTTCCGGTAATCATATTTTTGATAAACAGGAAGTCATTCCCTACATTTCAAAAAATTACAGATTAGTCCGACCGGCCAATTATCCGCCCGGAACGCCCGGAACCGGCCTATATATCGGTGAAATAAACGGATTCAAAATTGCAGTCCTGAATTTACTAGGGAGAGTTTTTATGCCGCCCAATGTGGATGACCCGTTTAGAATCGCCGATGAAGCCGTAAATTCGATCCCCGATGACATAAAAATCCGCCTCGTGGATATGCATTGTGAGGCCACCTCGGAAAAGTACGCGATGGGTTGGTTTCTCGACGGAAGAGTTTCGGCTGTGGTCGGCACCCATACGCATGTGCCGACCGCGGATGAAAGAATCCTCGATAAAGGAACTGCTTACATAACAGATTTGGGTTTAACCGGAAGTTACGCGGGAGTTATCGGTATGAAGACAAAGGATGTGATCCAAAGATTTACGAAATATCCGGCCAAACGGGCGGCTCACGCCAAAGGCCAAGTTTGGATCTGCGGAGTTGTCATAGAAATTGATGAAAACACGGGAATAGCCAATGACATAAAAAGATTGAGAATCGAAATTTCCGAATAATTCAGTCTTCGATCATCTGAACGTCTTTCATTTCCTTTTCATAGTCCTCTTCAAGCTCTTCAACCAATTCTTTTCTGAACTCTTCCGTCATTTTTGCTTCCTCGAGTGCCAGCGGTAATTGCCGTGTCCGAGCCGAAAGTTTTTTCAAAGCAAGTTCATTACCGGCTAATTCCGTACCGCGACGCGAGGTCGCTTCGATCATTTGCAGACGCGATTCGGCTTCGAAGAGCATTTCCTCGGCTTCGGTTTTGATGCGGTTGAGATTTTCAATGTCCTTATCAATTTCGGCATTGAACTGATCCAATTTTTCGCTTTTGAGATACTTCAATTTATTCTTGCGACGTTTGGCAAGGAGCAATTCGTGTTTGGTTGATTTTATAATTCTCGTCGCCGTCAGACGTGATGCGAGAGTTTC
>JBGTRS010000261.1:0-6640 GCA_041940665.1 Pyrinomonadaceae bacterium
ATTGGAATAAGCAATAACGAAAGGCGGACTTGATTGCAGGCAAACCTCTTTAATGATCCAAAGCCACTTTCCAGAAATAATTTCACCTTTATCAACCGACCAATCATATTCAATCCTTTTAGACCTTCCTCCGAATACAGTTGCAACAAATGTCATCATTTCGCCCGGCTTTACAATATAAGGCGGTCCCGTAACCGTGAGTTCAGGACAAATTGTTGGCGGGTAATTTAACCAAACTCTCGTAAATTCTTCATTTCGTTTTCCACCATAAATAAACTTGATTCTATCCTCGGTCAGATTATTTTTTAATAACAGATTACGGAACAGATTTTCACGCTCCATTGACTCCGCCTTGGTTCCGTAATTTACTACATATCCAACACTCAAAGGTTTTCTGCTGAGTTCACCTAATAAATGTTGCAATCCGAAATCAGCCGTATCAATACTATTTGATTCTGCAAAAACAATAGAATTACCGACATATTTATCAGTAATTTTCGAGGCAGTTGCACTACAATTTTTTCCATTCGTTACAACTGCCGTCGCAGTCAAAGTTTGGCTTTCAATATCATTTGCGTTTACAAAAACAATCGGAGTTCCCTTACCTTCAACAATAGTTCCCTTATCTAATGACCAAGTTATTTTAAAATCATCTATATCGAAGCCAGCATTTAAACCTAGAGTGAAAATTAGTGAGTCACCCGCCCCCGCATAAGATGACGAAATATTTAATTCCAATTTAGGACATTCTGTTTTATCTTTTGATTCTTCGGTTTGTGCAATTGTGGAAAAACTAACCAATAATAAAATAAGAGAGGCATAAATAAATCTTTTCATTGGGAAAAACTCCTTTCAGGTTTTTTCTTAAAATACTCCTTCGCTGAAAAAAAATCCATATTTTTTCAAAAAAATCTTGTTTCATCCTTGCAACAAAATACAACTTATGCTAGAGTTGTTTCATCAATGCAACATAATGCCTTTGACGGTAGGCAGTTAGCATTTCGAAATTAAGATAAAACATTAAGTAAATAAAAGGCTTAAAAGAATTTTGGGAGAAAGTGAATTATGAAATCTACAAACAGACCGAAGATCAATCCATTGAGCAGAGTCCCACGTCAGCAACGGCTCGTGATGGCGATTCGCGGCGGGGCGGGTGTCGGTAAAAGTCATTTTATCCGTTCAATGAGCGAAGCGAATCTAGGCAGACTTTGCATTTTCGATACGGAACGAAAAGGAAGATTACTGCGAGGCGTCGGCGAGACGTTCGACGCTTTGGAAATTCAGCATACGGACGAATTGCCCGAATTCATCGAATGGGCATTAAACGGCGAAGGACAGGAGCAGGATTACGGTTGTTATGCACTTGATTCGTGGGCAGCGTATTTTAGTGCGAAGCATTCGGAAATGCTTGAGGCTGTAAGAGAAAAAACGGGCGACCCTTTGGCTCAGCCGAGTTCGGAAGAATTGGCGGCTGACCAGATGATCCTGCAGAATGTCCTTCGCAAACTCTGCATCGAAAGCGGAAAATGCGTTGTGATCGCCGACCAGATTCCGGCGAAAGGCAAGGAATCCAAAGAAGACAACGAGATCGGACGGGTTCTGCCGATGACGGCGAGCGGTCTGGAATATTTCGTTGATGTGATGATCGAAATTTCGCTGCAGGAGAGAGACGGCGAGATCGTCCGCGTTTTTCAGGTCGTCAAATCAAATTCTCCGGCGTTCGAGGTAGGTTTTGAAATGACCGGAAATGTTACGTTCAAAGATTTCCTTGATCATATGAAAGGCGAAGCCGCTTTGGAACTCGCCTTCGACAAGCCGAAAAAGCTGGAGGTCGAAGAATTTATCGAGGAGAAAAAACCTCTGACGCTCGTTAAAAACGCGATGACGATCGAGGAATTGATCGAAAAAGCCGAGAAAAACGGTTTCAAAAAAGCCGATGTCGTCACGGGGGCGAGAATCTACCACAATCAGCCGAACATCTATCATCTGACCAACGAACAGATCATTGATCTCGACAAAAGGATGACGGCGAGGGTTGAAAAGTCAAAATCCGAAAAAGGCGAACAGGCGAAGAAAAAAGTTGCTTGAAAGAGCAAAGCGTTTTGAGTATAAAAAGGCTTTGAGAGGTTCTGAAGGTAAGCCTGACTTAAAGCCTTACTCAAAACGCTCTTCTTTCGATAAAAAGTTTCTCACGGGCAAAAAATCGCTTATAAATGTAGGCAAAAAAGCGATAGACGGACAAGGGCAATAAAAAGGGCAAGGGATTCGGGAAAAATTCTCTTTGCCTTTTTTTGTTTTAAAATTTTTGAAAAACAGGAGAAATTCTATGGGAAAAATAATTTTGGGTGCGGTTGCCGGATTTATAGTTTGGACGGTTCTTTGGCTTGGAAGCGACGGAATTATTACGGCTTTGATGCCCGGTCTTGCTCCGAATGCCGATTTGAGTGTAGTTCCTAGTAGCTACTTGGTCATCAAGCTCGTTTCAAGTTTTATCTTTTCGATTATAGCGGGTTTTGTTGCGGCTTTGATTGCCAAGGAATCCATGCTTTCGACGGCGATCTTGGGAATTCTTTTGCTGCTGACCGGACTTTTCTTTCAAATCAGTGCCTGGAATCAAATTCCGCTCTGGTATCACATTCCGTTTTTGCTGTTGCTGATTCCGTTGGCAATTTTAGGCGGAAAACTGAAAAAACAAGAGTCCTTAAATTAATTGGACAACTTTCAAATAAATGTAAATCTATTTGAACTTTTCCAACCAAATTGGTAATGGCAGCCAGTTCCAGGCGTTACCAAAAGTTTGTTTATTGAGGCGTTCGACTTGTTTTTCCTTTTCGGTTTGGAGTTCGTCGGGCGGCAAATCTTCCCTTTTTTCATAACAAGCATGCTGAATGCAGGGAATCGGTTTTGCTTCTTTGTGAACAAGACAGCCCGTTCCTTTTTCAAAAAGCGGACAGGAAAAAGTTTTTGTGAAAGTATCGCCGTCCGAACTTAGACCGTATTTTTTGATTGTTTCCCTGTTGCGTCGGTAAATTTCCGTTTGTTTTTCTGCCGGAAGTTTTTCGAGAGTCGTTTGAATAGCAACGGCTTCAAGCCGGGTGATGTGAACATTGACAAAATGGGCATCGGTACAGCAGATTCCCTGCACTTCGCAGGTCGAACATTCCTTTGCCCTGTGTTCAAAATTTTCTCTGACAAAGGCTTGAAAGTTTTGTTTTAAGGTTTTTAACCCTTTTAATGCTTTATTTACCGATTGACGTTTCATCTTTCGCTTTTGGTTTGTTACACTACTAAAAATGCTATTTTAATATACGGCAAAGATTTTCTTAAATCTTTAACTTTAATTAAATATCAATCAAAACACGTCCCAAAGTGGTCGTGTTTTCTGTTTGTAAAACAGAAGTTTTTATAAAAAATTATGCTCGAAGTTGGAAAAAAAGCTCCCGATTTTACGGGAAAAGACCAGGACGGAAACAAGGTAAAGTTATCGGATTTCAAAGGCAAAAGGATCGCTCTTTATTTTTATCCGAAAGACGATACGCCCGGTTGTACAAAACAGGCCTGTTCCCTGCGGGACGGATTTAAGGAACTCGAAAAAAACAACATAGTCGTTCTCGGTGTTTCCAATGACGACGCGGAATCTCATCAAAAATTCATCGAAAAATACGATCTGCCGTTTACCTTGATCGCCGATACGGACAAGAAGATCGTCAATAAATACGGCGTTTACGGCGAGCGGAATTTATACGGCAATAAGTTTATGGGAATCAAACGAACGACATTTCTGATTGATGAAAACGGTGAGATCGTCAAAATTTTCAAGCGTGTCAAAGTTGACGAACACGCTGACGAAATTTTGAAAGCATTTAAATAAGTTATAAATACCCCCGAAATGGCTTCAAAACGAATGCGTTGGACGGAGTTGATTGATGTTTTAACCGACACCGAACGCACACGAAAAATCGAATTACGGCGAGCGACCGAAACCGAACGGCTGGCACTTTTTCTGCTCCGCCGCGAGGGTTTTTCTGCTCAAATCTCATCCAACGAGCAGAAACATTTTAATATCGAGCTGTTCAAACCCGGCGAAAGAGTTGCCGTCAGAGTCCGCAATCAGCGGGCGAAAGTTCATCTCGGACAGGTCGAAAAATTCCTGGATTTTCTCTCAAACACCGAAAAATACGGCGAAGGATATTTTATCTCGACAAGCGGTTTTACGCCCTCGGTTTATTCCTACTTACGGGATGAAAAAATTGATAATTTTCATCCCGTCATTCTAAGGAATAATCAACTGATCTTCGATTGTGAAAAGGTTGATATCCGCGATGAACACGAAAAAACCATCTACATCGGCGTTTTTACTTGCAAAGGCGGAGTCGGCAAAACAACCATCGCCGCCCATCTCGCCGGTGCTTTTGCAATGAACGGTTATGACATCGCCCTCATCGACCTCGATCATCAGCAAAATCTCCGCAAACTTCTCGGCGAAGGCGTCTATATTCCTTCGAGAAAAGGCGAGATCGGTTCGGTCGTCAGCGTCTTGAGTCCCGAAGAATGGGACGAATATGAATACGAAGACACGAAGATCGTCGTCTGCGATTGTAACCCGGAATTTGATGCCAACCCGATCGAATTCATCAGAAAATTCGATTACTGCATCGTCCCGACCACCTTAAATCCGCTCGGCATCAATAAAAATGCGGATGTCATCAAACGAACATTTGCGGCGATCCGCCGTGAAAATGCGGATGCGAATCTTTTCGTTTTGATAAATTCCCTGCAATCGGACGAAGAAAAAAGAAACGTGCTTCTGAATCAGGTTTTGCAGACGCAATTTAAGACGCTGGCCGAACGCGACGGACGATGTCATTACATCAATCCGAAAAACGTGGCGATCCGTTTCAGCAAACAGCTTCTCTATTGGGGTTATCATCTCTTTGAACAGACCAAACCCTCGCTCGCCTTCCGTTCCGTCGGGCGTTATTCGTATCCGCGGATGGATTTTTTAAAACTCGTTGATTATCTCGAAATGCACACCGACATAAATCAAGAACCGAAAACGCTCGCCGCCAGACTGTAAATTCTGCGAATTTCGGTATTTTCCATTCGCCTGTTAAACTAGATATAATCCCGAAAATTTAGCCCCGCAAAAGTTTAAAATTAATCACAAAATATCAGAGGAGGAAGAAGTGTCTCGATTTTTATCATTTAGCTTGATATGTATTTTAGTTTTATTGACCTGCCCGGTAAATATTTTCGCCGATCAGATCGTTTTGAAAAACGGCGACAGGTTATCCGGCAAGATCATCAAAAAGGACGGCGATAAGATCATTATCCAAACCGAATTTGCCGGAACGGTCACGATCAAATGGGAAGCCGTCGAAAAGATAATCGCCGATGAACCCGTCAACATCGAACTTTCCGACGGTCAGCTGATTAAAGGAACTGTAGCGACTATTGAAACAGATGAAACCGATAAAACAGAATTTGAAGTTGAAACAGAGGATGCCGGAAAAGTTAAGATCGAAAAAGAAAAAGTCGAGATCGTCCGCAACGAAAAAGAACAAGCGGAATTTATTGCTGAAGCGGAACGCCTCAGAAATCCTTCGCTTTTGGAATTATGGCAGGGAACGGCGGATATCGGTTTCAGTTTGACCGCCGGAAATTCCGATACAAGAGCTTTAACAGCCGGTTTTCGGGCAAACCGTGAAACCCGTAAAGATAAGATCAGCGTCTATGCCAATGCGATTCAGGCGAGCAATTCGACTTCCGGCACATCGGTGACGACCGCTCAGGCTTTTTACGGCGGTCTTCGCTACGATTACAATTTAAGCGAGAAAACCTTTGTCTTCGCCTCGGGCGATTTTGAATATGATAAACCTCAGCAACTCGATCTGCGTTCGGTCATCGGTGCGGGGTTCGGCTACAAAGCTATTCGCTCTGAAAGAACAAAACTCGATATCTTCGGCGGGGTGACCTACAACCGCGAAAATTTTTCAAACGGCATCACGAGAAACAATGCCGAAGGTTTGATCGGAAATGATCTTTCGTTTCAACTTACCGATAATGTTTCTATCGAACAGAGATTCAAGGCGTTTCCGAGTATTACCGAGTTCGGCACTTTTCGGGCGTTGTTTGATGCTTCGGTTATTACAAACTTAAATGAATGGCTCGGCTGGCAGGTGACGTTCGGCGACCGCTACAACAGCGATCCCGTTCCGGGTTCGGTCAGCAACGACATACTTTTCACAACCGGCCTGCGGGCAACCTTCGGACGAAAAAAAAAGTAATCGGTAATGTAATTCAAGAGCTACGGCAAATTGGCGTTTACCAGTTTGCCGTAGCTCTTGTTGTTTCCGGTCAATCTTAAACCGCATTCTTTCTTTGACCGCACCGGATTCACTCTCGAGGGTTGGCGGGCGAATAATCCCGGAATTCCCACATAATCGGTATAAAATTTCTCCGCTCGATTATTTTCTCTGTTTGGAACTTGACCGCCCGCTCGGCACCGGCAAACCCGGCATAAACTTCCTTGTCCCAGATAATCTCCGCTTTTCCGGATAGTTGAAGGATATTGCCTTGTTCAAAATCAATGAACAGAAGTCCGCAATTCGGATTTTGCTGGATATTGCCGAGCGTTTGA
>JBGTRS010000262.1:0-6387 GCA_041940665.1 Pyrinomonadaceae bacterium
ATTGCATTTGCTTCAGCGGCAAGTTATTACGAAGCGGATAAACTTTTTAGAGAAATTACCGAAAAAGAAAATTCATTGTCAGTTATACTGGACGGCGTAGAAGACCCGCATAATTTGGGAGCGATTTTAAGAAGCATCGAATGCGTCGGTGCGGACGGCGTTTTTATTCCCGAAAGACGTGCGGTCGGTCTGACCGAAACGGTCGTCAAATCTTCCGCCGGTGCGAGCGAATATGTAAAGCTCGCCAAAGTTACGAACATCAACCGCTTGATTGATGACCTGAAAGAAAATAGAATCTGGGTTATCGGTGCCAGCGGCGATGCGGAGATGAATTATACGGAGTGGGATTGGCAACAACCATCCGCCCTCGTGATGGGCGGTGAAGGAAAAGGGTTGCATCGCTTGACTGCCGAAAAATGCGACGTTTTAGTTAAAATTCCGATGCTGGGTAAAATCGAATCTTTGAACGTATCGGTAGCGACCGGCGTAATACTTTTTGAAGCATTAAGACAACGAAGAACAAAAAATGAGTGAGGAGCAAACTTTAACGAATTGTTTGCGGTGCGGTGATTTAACGGAAGAAACGGTTGAATATTGCTCGAAATGTGAGCGGAAATTGAATATTGCCAAAGTTGAAGTAGAAAGTTTCAGGTCAATCAAAAGACATATCGCCGGTTATTTGATTTCAGTCCTTTTATTTTTCGGATTTTTATTTGCCGTTGTCACGGGAAATGTTTTAAATGAAAACGCCAATCTCGGTTTGGAAGATATCACGGGCTACTTTTTTCTGTTCGGTTATGCCGGATTTACGGCAATGTTTGCCAGACCTTTCGTTTTAAACTTTTTGGGCAGATCGAGAGATGGCAGCATAACGGGACAATCGGGAACTGAGATTGCAAATTGGTTTGCGTTGAAAACCGATTATGTGAAGTTGATCTCTTCGGGAGTTTCGGCAATTTCCTTTGCGATTGCTCTTTTTATTTCGGTGAGCGAATACGGCTTACATTTTTTCGCCGTTGTTTCATTCGGTTTTATGTTGGCAAGTTTAGGCGTATTTGTTATGAATCTGACAACTTATATACAAACAGATTGACTAAAGGGAAAGAATTTATGTTTTGTCCAAAATGTGGAATGAAAAACTCGGATGACGGGAAATTTTGCCGAAAATGCGGTACCGATCTCGGTAATGTATCCGAAGCTTTGACCGGAAAGTTATCGAGTTCCAAAGGCTCGAAAAAACACAAAAACAGCAAATCCGGTTGGGATAGTGCGATTACCACACTTTTTATGGGACTGGCTTTTCTGGTTGTCTCGATAATTTTATCAACGACGGAAACGGGCCATGGGTGGTGGTTTTGGATGCTGATTCCCGCCTTCGGGATGATCGGCACGGGCATTGCGAAAATCATTCAGCTAAAACAAAACGAAAAGCAGAATATTTCGATTGATCTGGAGGAAGAGGCAGATCAAATACCCTCGCGTAAAACGGAAGCTCTTCCGCCCAAGCAAACCGAATATGTTTCTGAAACGGAAGATTCCCGGTATCAAACGGGTGATCTCGTCCCGCCGAGTGTAGTTGAAAAAACAACCCGCCAACTTGAAATGGATTCCGAAGGAGAAACAATGACCCTACCGAAAGATAAGGTTAAATGATCTTAAATTCGATTCATACAAGCATATCAGTCTTGTTCCAGCCGCGTTTTTATTGATTTTATAATTTGACCAAATTTTGCAGATACCGCAGCGGCAGGAAATCAAAAGAACGGTAGTTGAAAATCGGGATGCGGCGAAACAACCCGCCGACCAAAAATTTATTTGGGAGCATTCGACTCATCTGAATAAACTTCGGGAGAAAAAAATAATCAATACCGGCGGATTTCGATCGGAAATTAATTCTGTTCGCGGCCGGATTGGCGAATAAACGGTTTGCAGTTAAAAAGTATTTTACATTGGTGAATTTGTTACCCGGCAAACTCTATTCGATTATTAAACATCCTTAAAATTAACCTTTGTAAAAATATAAAATCATCAAATTCAAAGTCTGGGACGAACTTTGTATTGGAGTATTCGTAATAATTTCTGTAACAAATGAAACTAAAAGCCGGAAAATTTTATGGTAAAACCTCTCAAACTTTATCTGCGGAACATTTTCGTTTTACGGAAAAGGCTTATTCATCTACATTACACATCCCCAATCATTCGCACGAACTTGCCCATTTTTGTTTTGTCCTGGCCGGAAATTATCAGGAAAAGATCGGCATGAAAGATTTTGAACGCAAACCGACGGCACTCGTCTATTATCCGCCCGATGTCAGTCACACGGAAAACCATTTTTCAAACGGGCGGCATTTTCTTGTCGAGATTGACTTAAAAGGATTGGAAAGGGTCAGAGAATACGGCGTATCTCTGGAAGAACCATTGATTCTTGAGAGCGAAAGTTCGCTTTGGCTGGCGGCCCGTATGTATAAAGAATTTACCGAACGGGATCAATTTTCGACGCTTGCTCTCCAAAGCATCACGACCGAACTTCTGATCGCGGCATCGCGTCAGAATTTCAACACCTCGGAAAAAAAAGTTCCGTACTGGTTAAACAGAGTTAAGGAATTTCTCAATGAAAATTATTCGGCTTCAATCGGTTTAATGGAACTTGCACAAATTGCGGATGTTCATCCGACCCATCTGGCGAGAGTTTTCCGTCAATTTGAAAACTGCACGGCGGGCGATTATCTGCGTAAAATCCGCATCGAAAAAGCCCGGCAGAAGATCATTACATCAAATAAAACTCTGGTTGAAATCGCTTTGGAAACAGGGTTTTCCGATCAATCTCATTTCACCCGATCATTCAAAAAACTCACGGGATTAACGCCGACTGAATTCAGGCAAATGTTCCGAAAAGGCTAATCTCATTCAAATTTGTTTTTCCCAATCAAGACCGAAAAAAAACATAAATGTTAAGATTTGATTTATTATGAAAAGGATTTTATGTCTTACTTTTGTATGTTTCTGTGTTTTATCGACGGGAAGCAATGAAATCAACGCGGGCGAACTGAAGATCGAACCGCACGTTTTTGAGAACTCCAAAAAAGAAAAGGTCGAGGCCGAATTCGGACGGCTGAAAGTGCCCGAAAATCGCTTGAAGAAAAACGGGAAGGAAATCGAGATCACCTTTGTTCGTTTTAAGAGTACTTCAAAAAATCCGGGTTCGCCGATCATTTACCTGGCCGGCGGTCCGGGCGGTTCGGGTATCGAATCGGCGAGATACAGCCGCTTCGAGCTTTTTATGGCAATGCGGGAATTCGGCGATGTCATCGCCCTCGACCAACGCGGGACTGGGCAATCAACTCCAAATTTGCGTTGTACGGAACGGCTCGAACTACCGCTCGGTCAGCCTTTGACGCGGGAAAGTCTGTTGCGTGAATATGCGTCAAAAACAAAGGAATGTGCCGAAAGTTGGGAAAAGAACGGAGTTGATATTTCGGCCTATAACACGGTTGAAAGTGCCGATGACATAAACGATCTGCGAAATGCGATCGGTGCAAAGAAAGTTTCCCTGTGGGGAATCAGTTACGGAACGCATCTCGCATTGGCAACGATCCGCCGACACGGAAAATTCATAGATAAAGCGATCTTAGCGGGAGTCGAAGGTGTTGACGATACTTTGAAACTGCCGAGTTATACTCAGAATCTGATGGTCGAGTTGGACCGACGGCTCAAAGCGGACGAGGAATTAAGTAAAACCGTTCCCGATCTTCTCGGCTTGATCAGAAAAGTTCACAACGATCTCGAAAGACAGCCCGTAACGGTTGAATTTACGGACACGCAAACGAATGAAAAATCGAAAGTAACCATCGGAAAATTTGAATTGCAATATATGCTTTCAAGTTTTACGGGAAACAATGAGGCCCAATCTATATTTCCGCAGATCTATCACGCTATGTCCAATGGCGATTATTCGATGCTTGCTCCGCGATTTGCATCACTACGCAGAAGCGGAGTTTTTTCGCTTATGGGAATTGCGATGGATTGTGCTTCGGGAATTTCAGCAAAACGCTTCGCCGTGATCGAAAAAGAAAAGAAAGAAACTTTATTTGAAGATGCCATCAATATTCCTTTTCCGGAAGTTTGTAAATCGTTAAATATTACCGATCTCGGCGAAGATTTTCGAAAACCCGTCAAAGCCGCTATTCCCGCTCTGTTCATCAGCGGAACTCTCGACGGAAGAACGCCCGTTTCGAATGCCGAAATTGCCATCAAAGGTTTCAAAAACAATTCGCACCTGATAATAGAAGGTGCCGGTCACAGCGATCCGCTTTTTCTCTCTACGCCAAAAATAAAAGAGACGATGTTCAAATTTATGAGCGGTGAAAAATTGCCGTCCGTTATAAATACGCAAACCGACGAGCCTTTTAAATTTCAGCAAATAGAAAATACAAACGCTCAAAATACCGATTCACAAAAGATTGATGAATTTATCAAACCTTTTGCCGACGCCAACCATTTTTCCGGCGTCGTTTTGGCGGAAAAGGACGGCCGGATCATCTTCGAAAAAGCATACGGTTTGGCGGATGTCGGACGTAATACAGCCACCAGAACGGACACGAAATTCGGAATTGCTTCGATCACAAAGCCGATGACATCGGTTATTCTGGTAAAACTTCTCGAAGCGGGAAAAATAAAACTAGATGATAAGTTGAGCAAATATGTCCCCGACTTTCCCAACGGGGAAAAGATCACGGTCGAGATGTTGGCAAGACATCGGTCGGGTATTCCGCACCGCGTGATGCCAGCGGAAGAAGAATCGAAACGTTATACGCCGGCAGAATTTGTCGAAAAGGTCAAACAGGCAAAACTCGAGTTTGAACCCGGCACGGATAATCTTTACAGTTCCGCCGGATTTGCCACTCTGGCGAGAGTTCTTGAAATCGCCTCGGGAGAAAACTTTCGGGAACTCCTGAGAAAGTACGTTTTTGAACCGACGGATATGAAAAATACGGTTGATTTTGACAGCCGGAAAACAATGAAGAACAAAGCCGCAAGTTATCAGCTCGAAGCCGAAGGTTATACGGCCACGCCTTTGAAGGATTATTCTTTTCTGGTCGGTGCGGGTTCGGTTTTCAGTACGGCCCGCGATGTTTACAAATTCGGCAAAGCCAATGTCGAAGGAAAATTCGGCGAGATCGTCAAACAAAACTTCGTCCGCGAAGGGGTTTTTTCCAGTAACGGAAACACGAACGGTTACCGGGCGTTTGTCAGAATAAACAGCAATCAAAAATACGGCTATGTTCTCGTTTCGAATCTCGGTTCGGGAGCGAATGATCTGATTCTCACGCATCTGCGAAATGTTCTGGAAGGAAAAGAAACGACAAAACCCGAAGTCCCGAATCCGGCAGTTGACCGTGAGGTCAAAAACGAACTCAAGGATTATTTAGGAAAATATAAACTCGGCGGAAGCAGTTTCGAGATTTTAGATAATGACGGCGAACTTTACGCCGGACAGTTTAAACTTTTGCCGTTGGGTAAAGATAAATTCTACAGTTTCTGGAGCTATGCCGAAATAACCTTTGTCCGTGATCCAAACGGAAAGGTCAATGGTCTGCAATGGCACGGTTCGGCCGGAAAGTCCGAATGGACAAAGGATTAAATTCGATCGGAACTTTTGATGCCAATCAGCTTTGTTAAGTAATCGGTCAAAATACTCAAAATGATCCATTGAAAATTGATGACGGATTTTTTGGGTTATGATCTACTTTTTCCGGTGATAATTTTTTCTGCTCTTTATTCACAAATTTTATTATTGTATAAAAAAAAATTTTCCGGCTTTACCGTATTATTTTCAAGTGTTTTGGAATAAAAAAAAGTAAAACGGTATTTTAAAAGCAATAATAAGTTATGAACAAAACAAGATTGATTTTGATAGCGGCATTGATCTATTCTTTTTTGAATTTAAGCTGTACGGAAAACAAAAACGCAAATTTTACCATCTCCGGTCAGATCAAAAATCCGCAGAACGGAAAAATTATCATTTCGCAACTTGAAGATATAAACCGCAAGAAAACTCGTGTGATCGGCGAAATAACGGTTGATGAAAAGGGAAGTTTTTCGCAAGCTTTCAACCTTGAACCGCATATCTACACATTGGATATTTACGGCAAGAAAACCGTGACGCTGGCAATTGATAAGGGACAGAAGATCGTTGTCAAGACGGACGCAAGTGATCTTTCAAACGTCGAAATTAAAGGTTCGGAAGATACGGACAAATTTCTGGCTTATGAAAAATTTCGGAATGAATCTCTGGACAGGCTCGTTAAATCCGTCCGCAAACAGATCAGCGAATTCGAAAAGGAAAACAATCCTGAGAACAATGAGAAGATCGAAGAACTCGGTGTG
>JBGTRS010000262.1:6397-6636 GCA_041940665.1 Pyrinomonadaceae bacterium
GGAGATAAAGAACTATGAAAAACACCGCGATGAACTGAACGATTTTATCAAGACCGAAATGGGAACTTCGATCGCCATCTATCCGACCACACTGCGGTGGGACGGTGACGAAAATATTCCGTTTTATGAAGATTTGGCAAAGTCTTTTGCTGAAAAATATCCCGGTCTCGAGATCACAAAACGTATCAACGAAAAGGTCGAGATTCTGAAAAATACAAGTATCGGCGGGAAAGTTCCCG
>JBGTRS010000263.1:0-233 GCA_041940665.1 Pyrinomonadaceae bacterium
GGTTTTACGGGTGATTACACAGCCAAAGATGAAGCCGTAAAAGACCTAAAAAGCAACGTCAAACGCCTGCGGGAACAGCAAGCGAGATTATACGCCGACGACAAACACGCCCTTTTGATAATTTTTCAGGCGATGGACGCGGCGGGCAAGGACGGGGCGATTAAGCACGTCATGTCCGGCGTCAATCCGCAAGGGACGCAGGTTTTTTCTTTCAAAGCACCGTCGAAAGAAGA
>JBGTRS010000263.1:243-6635 GCA_041940665.1 Pyrinomonadaceae bacterium
ACGGCTATCTCTGGCGTTGTATGAAGGCTCTGCCCGAACGCGGACGCATCGGTATCTTTAACCGTTCTTATTACGAGGACGTTTTGGTCGTACGGGTTCATTCAAATCTCTTGCAGAATTCACAACTTCCCGACGAAATAAAAAATGATCCGAATATCTGGGAACAACGCTTTGAGCAGATCCGCAATTTTGAAAAATACCTGACCGAAAACGGCATCGTGGTTTTGAAATTTTTTCTGAATGTTTCCAAAGAAGAACAAAAAGAGAGATTTTTAGCACGCATCGAAACGCCCGAAAAGAACTGGAAATTCTCGACCGCCGATCTTAAAGAACGCGGATTTTGGGACGATTATCAAAGATTTTACCGCGAAGCGATTCAAGCGACTTCGACCGAAAACGCACCCTGGTATATCTTGCCCGCCGACCGTAAATGGTTCACACGCCTCGCCGTTTCCGAAGTCATCGCCCAGAAACTCGAATCGCTCGATCTCCAATATCCACAGGTCAGCGAAGAACATATTCAAAGATTGCAGGAAGCTAAAAAGATTTTGGAAAGTGAATAATCGAATGTGTTTTTAAAGCCTCAAACCTTTTGTTTTATAATAAACTAATGGAAAACCGTTCAACCAAAAGTTTCTGGCTGTTTTCGAGAGAGGTTGATCTGTCGGTTTTTCTCGGAAGTGCGGTCGTCTCGCTTTTGCTGCTTGCAATCGGTTGGAAGTTGGGTTTTTTAAATGCCGACACGCCCGATTGGACCTGGATTTCGGCGATCCTTCTGATCGATGTCGCTCACGTCTGGTCAACTTCATTTCGGACTTATTTTGACATAGAAGAATTCAAAAGCCGCATCTGGCTTTACACTCTCGTGCCGGTTTTGGGCTATGTTTTCGGCGTCGTTCTCTATTCCGAAGGCGAGATGACCTTTTGGCGTTGTCTGGCTTATCTGGCAGTCTTTCACTTTGTCAGACAGCAATACGGCTGGGTTGCACTATATCGGCGAAAGGCAAAGGAAACGTCCAAAATAACTTTTTGGATTGATACCGTGACGGTTTATCTCGCGACGGTTTATCCGCTCGTTTTCTGGATGTCGGCTTCAAGACGCAATTTTGCGTGGTTTGTCGAGGGCGATTTTTTGAACATTCCTTCGTTTCTCGAAATGATTCTTTTTCCCGTCTATGTCATCGCCCTTATTATTTATTTCGGAAAATCAATTTACCTGTATTTTGCGGAAGGTTTTTTGAACATCGGGAAAGACATTGTGGTCGCAACGACCGCAATTTGCTGGTATGTCGGCATCGTTGCGTTGAATTCCGATTATGCTTTTACGGTTACAAATGTCATAATTCACGGCGTTCCGTATTTTGCTTTGATATATTTTTACGCAAAGGCACGACGCGAAAACTCCAATAAATTCTATCGGACGGTTTCGAGCAATTGGCTTATATTTTTAGCGACGCTCTGGTTTCTGGCTTACGTCGAAGAATTGTTCTGGCATCGCGGAGTCTGGCACGAAAGAAATTGGCTGTTCGGCGGAAACTGGAATCTGCAGGATTGGAAGATGTTTCTCGTTCCGCTTCTGGCCGTTCCGCAATTGACGCATTATGTTTTGGACGGGTTTATCTGGAAACGCAAGAACAGCCGGAATTTCCGCTTGATCAAATAGATATGTTCGGTATGTTTCAAACAATTTCAAAGATATCTTTGTATAGCTTTTTATTGCTATTATGCCTTAGTCTTACAAACTGTAATACTGATGAAAGAAATTCCGAAGATAAAGGTTTGTTTGATTTCAGCGACGACACCGATACGGCGGTTGAATACATTCACGAGGCAAACCGCAATTTGAAAAGCATAAAAGCTTTATACAATCAGAATAATCCGAGGGTTGAAGAACTTAAAAAAGCTCTCAACGATAAAGATATTGAAAAAGTGAAAAAAATCTCTGATGAACTTTCCCTGGTTATTATAGACGGGTATGTTTTGGCTGAAAATGCTAAGGAAAAAATAGATAAAGCAAAAAACCTGAGCGGCATCAGCACTGAATTCAGGGATTATCTCGAATTAAAATCGGAAAGTCTCGAACTGCAGATAAAGGCCTTTAATTACCGGCGGGATTCGGCCAAACTCTTTCGTGACGAATTCGGCACAGAAGACACTTCCAAACTCGACACTGCCAAAGCTAAATTCATCGAAAACGAGAAAAAATTTGCCGAACATATCACCGAAGCCAAAAAGAAAAACGACCAGGCCGATAAGATGTGGTCGGAAAGCCGCCGGAAAAAAGGCTGATTTCCCAACACGGATTATGAAAAAAGGAGTGCAAGCAGGGATGCTTACACACCTTTTTACTTTTGATTGTAAAAAAAAACTTTTACAAAACTCTGTCCGAATCGCCGATTATCACCGGCATCGAAAATCCTTCGACCTTCGGTGCGACACGGACTTTCAAATTCTCGTACGGGAACGGGAAAACATTTCCGTTAAAAAACGATTCGCCGCCCTTTCTTTCCTCGGGCGTGATGGTTACGGTTTGACGCCGCTTGTCGCGAATGACCGTCAGATTTATCGAGCCTTCCTTTTTCTCATAGATACTGCGGATCAGATCGGAAGTTCCGCTGATCTTTTTGCCGTCGATTTCGACGATCACATCGCCCGCTTGAAGTCCCGCCTTTTCAGCCGGACCGTCTTTTGTAACGCTTTTGACGAGCAAGCCCTTGCCGTCGCCGACACCGAAATAGTTACCGAGCTGATCGGTTAGAGGCGTCACGGCAACACCGATCGAACGACCCGAACTATACCGCCAAATCATCGAATTTTCACCTTTGCCTCTCGGAATTACGGTTTCAACATCCGGAAATTCGCCCGGCGGAATGTTCAGTTTCGGCATCTCGAAATTGCCCGTAAAAAGCTGCGGCACGGGACGTTTGCCCATCGTGATCGGGATTTCGATTTCGGCACCGCCGCGAACGACCGCCAGATTCGCCTTATGATCGGGAGCGACCTCCGAGATCATACGGGTTAATTGCCGGCGGCTGGAAATTTTTTCGCCGTTGAACCGGACGATCACGTCGCCGGTCTGCAAACCCGCCTTTTCCGCCGGAGAATCTTTGACCACTTTGGAAACCGCCACGCCGCGAACTTCGCTCAAACCCAGTTCGGCAAAATTCTCTCTGGTGATTTCCTTTATTTCAACGCCCATATAACTTCCGCCGCCGCTAAAAGCCAGACTGTAAACCTTTCTGGCCTTTTCTTCTTCGTCGGATTTCGGAGTGTCTTGGGCAAAAGTTACGATACAAGTTAAAGTAGAAAGCAAAATAAATACAAAGAATTTGCGTAACATATTTACCTCCAAATTTTTAGACTGAATTTATGATTGAAATTAACACACTCTTTCGTGCTAATACGTTTATAATTTATTATTTGTTGCTCGATGTGCGAAATTAGGTTGCATTAGTCTTCCAGTTTGGTAAACTTTTTATGTTTTGATCCGCTTACTCAAAAAATAAAAAAGCGATTCGGAACATAAAATAAATTTAAACTACAAAATAATTTGTTCTAACGAGCAAAAGGGGGAATGAAATAAAATGAAAAAATTATTAGTACTTACATTAACGGGGATTTTGGCTTTGTTTCTGATCGGTTGCGAAACCATACCTGAAACAAATTCAAATAACGCCATAGTTACGAATGACAACGCAAACGTAAATGTCAACGAAAACACCGAAACCGCTAAGACCGACGATGATTGGACTTGGGACGATGACATTACACGCGAAGACTTCGATAAGGACAAGGAAAAATATAAAAAGAAAGCCGAAGAAGAAGAATCAACCATCGGAAGCGGTGCCAATGATCTCTGGCTGTGGACGAAAACCCGGGCAGCTTTGGCAACGACCGATGATCTGCGGGACTCAACGATCAATGTTGATGTCGAAGATGAAGTCGTTACGCTGAAAGGCACGGTCGGTTCGGCTGAACAAAAGGCAAACGCCGTCAAAGTTGCCAAAGGCATCGAAGGCGTTAAAAGCGTTAAGGATGAACTTAAAGTCGCCAAAGAAGATTCGGTAACGAATATGGAGACATCTGATGACGACAAAAATGCCAATACAAATAAATAGAAATTTTATATTCAAATAAAGTAAAGACCTGTCATTATAAATTTGACAGGTCTTTTTCATTTTTAGTTAAGTGTTTAAGTAGTTTCCTAAATAAAAAACTCAAATTAAACTTGGCGAACTTAAGCCGCTCAGCGGGATAAAAAAGTTTCCCGCCTGAGTTGCAAAACCGCAAATGATGATAAAACAACACGCAATTAGGACACTATTAAAGTTTATGCTTTCAACTTTTGCAATCTTTCCGCCGCCGCTTCTAAGGTTTCATCCTTTTTACAGAAACAAAAACGAACCTGTTGCGAACCCAAAGACTTCTCGTGATAAAAGGATGAACCCGGAACGACCGCCACGCCGATCTCGCGGATGAGATGTTTGGTAAATTCGATGTCGTTTTCAAAACCGAAATCCGAAATATCGGTCATCACATAATAAGCCCCGTCGGGGAAATCGCATTTGAAACCTGCATTTTGTAGGACGGGCACGATAAAGTCGCGTTTTTTCTGATAATCCTTTTGTAAATCATCATAATAACTTTTCGGCAAACTCAAGGCATATGCACCGGCTTTTTGCAAAGGGTGAGCCGCACCGACGGTTAAAAAGTCGTGAACCTTGCGGATCGCTCCCGAAATATCGGGCGGGGCGATGCAGTAACCGACCCGCCAGCCCGTGACCGAATAGGTCTTTGAAAGCGAATTGACGACAACGGTTCTTTCACGCATTCCGTCCAAATTTGCCATGCAGATGTGTTCGGGTTTTCTCGTCCCTCGTCCCTCATCACTCGTCCCTTCAAAAATTATGTGTTCGTAAATCTCGTCGGTAAAACAGATCGCCTCGAATTCCTTGCAAAGATCGGCGATAAATTCCATCTCTTCCATCGAAAAAACCTTGCCGGTCGGATTGTTCGGATTGCACAGAATTATCGCTTTTGTTCTTTCGTTAAAGGCATTTTTTAATTCTTCCCGGTCAAAATGCCAGCCGTTTTCCGTAAAATAGAGCGGAACGTGGACGGGTTTGGCATCCGAAAGGATCGCGTCCGGTGCGTAATTTTCATAAAACGGCTCAAAGACGATGACCTCCTCGCCTTCGTCCACACACGCCATCATTCCGGCGATCATCCCTTCGGTCGAGCCGCAAGTGACGGTGATCTCCGTTTCGGGATCAATATCTAACCCGAGAAACCATTTTGTTTTTTCAACGATCGCATCCCGAAAATCCTTTGTTCCCCAAGTTATCGCATATTGATTAAAATCTTCGGCGATCGCTTCCTGTGCCTTTTGTTTGATGTCTTCGGGGGCGGCAAAATCGGGAAATCCCTGCGACAAATTCACCGCCCCGTATTTCAAAGCCTCGCGGGTCATCTCGCGAATGACCGATTCCGTAAAACTCGCCGCTTTTTTTGATATTCGATTTTTGGAAATTCTTGGTTGTGTCATTTTACTAATATGATTGAAAAAAATAACGATTTTTTATTCTTCAACAAAGTCATTTAAATCTAAAATCTCCATGCCAGCCCAACTATGGTGCATACCTTCATACAAAACATCATTGTGAAAATTTAAGAGTGATTTATTTATTCTTACATAAACATAGTTCTCATCTCCGTTGTACAAAATTTTTAGTAAGGTTAAATGGTCAATTTGATTATCATTTATGAAAAACCCAGACTCCTGCATTCCATCTAAAAATATTTTTGCCATGTTATCAAGGTCTTTTTTATCACTTTTTTTTCCAATTATAAATACTAATTGAATGCAAAGTCTATTATTTGTAAAACCTTCCATATTTTCCAATCTACTTTTTAGTGCTGCCTTAAAAGCCTTTTTGACTTTTGAATTAGAAGACTGATATGAAATTGGAGAGATTCTTATTGGAATAATGTGGACTGGAAAAGTAATTCCGCATAATTGACAACTATGTTGAGATAAAGAATTTACTTTTGATGAAAGTGAATTAAAAAACAAACCCCTTAGAACAGGCTTTCTCATATAAAAGCAAACTTCCCCTGATTCTAGCTCAAGTTTATTAAGCCAACTTACCACCTCGAGCAAGCGTTCATCAGTTTTATCAATTTCTATTGGTATTTCAGAAGAGGTATTCTCATTATAAGCAGTAATGATTTTTTCTCTTACATAATCGCAGTCAGGATCATCTTTTATAAGTTCTTCATTTATTTCCTTTAAGTTAGCATAATGTGGGCACGAATTACAAGCATTATCCCATTCTTTATTTTTTTCCTTTAAATTGTCTTTTAAATCATGTCTTAATGTATTATATTTTTCA
>JBGTRS010000264.1:0-6613 GCA_041940665.1 Pyrinomonadaceae bacterium
ATGAACGATTCAAACTGTGCCGCCAGGATCAGGTACATAAAGACAAATGACAAAAGAAATGCGTATAGAAAAGCATCGTAAGCCCGATTCAACTCCTTTGATTGTCCCGTCACGCCCGTCCGGTATTCCGCCGGAAGATTCAGTTCCGCCGCGTAGGATTCCAATTTTTTCAAAGCGTCCGCTTCCGAAGTGTTCGGCGGCAACCCGGCGGAGATCGTCACCTGTCTCTGCCGATTGAGACGGCTGATCGAAGCCGGACTCGTGCCTTCTTCGATCTTGACGAGTTTTTCCAGGCCGATCGGAACTCCGCTTGCCGAATTGACCGTAAAATACTGGAGATTACTGCGGTCGCGGCGAAACTTCTCGTCCGCCTGAACATATACGTCGTATTGTTTGGTGCCTTCGCTAAATGTCGAAACCTGTTGCCCGGCGGCGAAAATGTTCAAAGCCTGAGCGACATCGCCGGCTTTGACGCCGAAATCCGCCGCTTTCTGGCGGTCAATAAAGACCTGTAATTCGGGCGAGCCTTCTTCATTGGAAGTATCGGGATCGCGGAACAGCGGGTCTTTTTCGAGTCTTCTGACAAGCAGTTCGCCGTATTGATTGAGTTTTTCCTGATCGGGTCCGGCGATGTAAAAACCGATTCCCGAGCCGCCGCGTCCCAAGCCCAGACTTCCCGAGATCGAAGACGACCCCGAAACATTTATCCGATAATCTTTGCTCGAGTATTTTTTTGTGATCTTGCGGGCTTTATTGATCAGATCGGCCTGCGAAAGTTCGCGTTCATCAACCGGTTTGAGCGTGACGAAAATTCGGCCGCCGCTCCCGCCGCCCCAACCGGCCAAAACGAGCGTGCTTTTGACTTCCGGCATCTGCTCCCGCATATCGCGGGCGATCCGATCCATAATTGATTGGGTTGCCGAAAGCGATGTTCCTTGCGGCCCGCGAAAGTTTACGTCGAAGGCGGATTCATCTTCATCCGGCAGAAACGCCATTCCGACAAAATTAAACAGCGGATAGATCGAAGCGACGACCAGTATGCAGAGCAGAACGACCGCCCAGCGAAAACGCATCGCCAGTTTCAAAAGAAACGTATAGGCTCCGTCAATCTTGCGGTAAAACCACGAATCTTTGCTGTCTTCGCCCGAGTGAACTTCCTGCTCCAACTCCAGAGTGCCGAGATTGGCCGGTTCGTCCGAATTTTCTTCCGAAAATTCAAAATTTTGTTCCTTCGAATGATTGGTTTCATCAAAGTATGAATCTTGAACCTGGTACTCTGAACTTTCTTCTTCTTCCGACTTTGAACCCTGAACCCCGAACCTTGAACTTTGTTTGGCTTTTATCCAGCGTGCCGCGAGCATCGGCGTGATCGTAAACGAAACGATCAAAGATACGGCGATCGCCGAAGCACTCGTCAAACCGAACGAAGACATAAACCGCCCGACAATTCCGGTCATAAAACCGACGGGGATAAATACGGCGAGTAAAGAAAGCGTCGTTGCCAGAACCGCCAGACCGATTTCCCGCGTCCCTTCGATCGCCGCCTGATACGGCGACATTCCCTTTTCTTCGACGAAGCGGTAGATGTTCTCGAGAACGACGATCGCATCGTCAATGACGATCCCGACCATTAAGGTTAAGGCGAGCATCGTCATCTGATTGAGCGAATAACCGAGAGCGGCGATGACGGCAAATGTGGCGATGATCGAAGTCGGAATGGCAAGGGCGGCGATCAAAGTCGAGCGGAAATTCCATAAAAAGAAAAAGACCACGAGTGCCGCCAAAATCCCGCCGATGATCAGATGTTCCTCGATGGCGTGAAGTGAGTTTTCGATAAATTCCGATTGGTCGCGGGTTTTGACGACCGTAAAATCATCCGGCAGATTCGGAATAATCTCATCCATTCTCGCCTTGACGTTGTTGATCAGCTCGATCGTATTCGAGCCGGATTGTTTGCGAACCGCCACCGAAACCGACTGGACGCCGTTCAGGGACGCGGCGGAAGTCGCATCCGCCCCGCTGTCGTCAACCCGCCCGATGTCTCTGATCCTGACCGGAAAACCGTTTTTCGTCGTGATAACGATGTCGTTGAACTGCTCGATCTCGGTGAGTTTGCTCATCGTCCGCAAACCGAGTGTTTTGGCACCTTCGGTCAGATCGCCGCCCGGCAATTCCAGATTTTGCGAACGAACGGCGTTGGTCACATCCGTCACCGACAGATCGTAGGCCCGCAAGCGGTTCGGATTGATAAAGACTTTGACGACTCTTTCTCTCGCCCCGAAAATCTGCACTTCGCCGACGCCGTCCGCCGATTCGATCCTCTCCTGAATCAGATTTTCGACCATATCGGTCAGTTCGATGGCCGAACGCGGAGCGGAAACCGAATAGATCAGAACCGGGCTTGAGTCGGGATCGGATTTTCTGATCGTCGGCGGATCGGCCGTTTCGGGCAGACGATTTATCACGCTCGAAACTTTTTCCTGCAATTCCTGATAAGCCTGATCGGGGTCTTTTTCGAGATTGAACGTAACGGTCACGTTCGAGCGTCCGCGCGAAGAACTCGAACGCATTTCCTCAACGCCGGGAACCGTGTTGACCGCCCCTTCGATATAATCGGTAATTTCCGTTTCGATCTCTTCGGGCGACGCACCGGAATTAGAGGTCGAAACCGAGATCGTCGGCACATCGATTTTCGGAAAACGGTCAACGCCGAGCGTAAAAAAACTGAATCCGCCGACAACCGTTAAAAATAAAACGATGACGGTCGCAAATACGGGACGTTTAACACATATTTCGGCTAACCACTGCATAACTCTTTAGTCCTTCGTCCGGTGTCATTTGTCCTTTAAAAATCCTTTTGAATGCAGGTTACGCGGCAAAGGACTAAGGACAAATGATTAAAAAGAAACATTCGCTCCTTCATATAATTGCTGAAGGTTGCTTACGGCAACAGTTTCATCCGCTTCTACGCCGGATAAAATCTGAGTATATTCATCTTCTTCAAGTCCAAGCTGGACGACGCGAAGTTTTGCAACATTATCCTTTATTACGAAAACACGATAACTTTGCGTCGCCTGATCGTTGTAAATTGCCGATTTTGGAACAAAAACGCCCGTACTTCCGCCTTCGCGGGTGATCCTCGCCGTCGCAAACATCCCCGAACGCAAAAGATTCGTGTCGTTTTGAATCTGGGCTTCGACCGTCGCCGCTCTTGAAGCCGGATCAACCGCCGGATTTATCGCCGTTACGGTTCCGGCAAAGCGGCGGTCTTGATAGGCGTCAACCTGAATCGAAACGCCGCTCCCGATTCTGACTTGCGGAATATCCGCTTCGGAAATTTTTATCTCGATCTTGATCGGGTTGGTTCGCAGGATTTTTGCTATTGGAGTTGAAGAAGTTACATATTCGCCGACGGCAACGGGACGCTCAGAGACAAAACCGCCGAAAGGAGTCCGGACGACCGTATCGGCAACGGCTTGTCGGGCCGTCGCCACCTGCGTTCGGGCCGCTTCGACCGCCGCTTCCGCACTTCTGATCGCCTGATTATTTTGTTTGGCGGAATTGACGGCCGCTTCGAGAGCCTCTTTGGCGGAGTTTACTCTCGCCCGGGCCGTGTCGCGGGTGGTTCGATGTCCTTCATAGACGACCATCGAAACATCGCCCGTTTCGACCAGTTCGCGGTAACGCTTTTCGTTGGCTTCGGCTTGTCTCAATTCGGCCAGCGTCTGTTCATAATTGGCATTGGCCTGCCGGACTTCGGGAATTGCCGACGAATTGAACTTTCCGTTCGGTGTTAATCCCAAACGGGCTTCGGCCTGCCGGACAGCGGCCTGGGCCTGTTTAACATTCGCTTCGGCTTCGGCTAATCTGAGCCGTGCGTCCTTATCATCAATTTTTGCAATGATCTTTCCGCTTCCGACAAATTCGCCGACATTCGCGTAGACATTCGTCACCTTTCCCGCCACCTTCGGGGCGACATCGGAAGTTTCATCAGCAGACAAACTTCCCGTTGCCTCAATGTAAGCCGGAACTTCCCTCGCCACGGATTTTCCGACCGTCACGCTAACGGTTTGCTTTTGTTCCGCCCCGCTGTTTTTTCCGTTGTTTTCGATTTCCGCTTTGGACGTACTGCAGGAAATTACAAAGGCACAAATAAATAGAATCGCCAAAAATTTGACGGAAATATTCCGGTTAAAATAATAGCTGTTTTCCATATAAATTCTCGACTGAAAAAAATTGTATAATAAATAGATTCGGAAATAGAAGAAAGTATGTGTAAAGATTTGTAAATGAAGAAATTTTAGATTTTCTACCGGTTTTATAAACCCGAATTCCGGTTTGCGAAAAATCTCATTTAATCCTATAAAAGTTAAAAATCAAATTACATTTAAGGTAAAAATATTATGAAAGAAATTACGGTTAGAGAATTAAAAGAAAAAATGGATGCGGGCGAAGATTTCGAACTGATCGATGTTCGTCAGCCCGATGAATATGAGATCGCCAGGATCGAAGGATCGAAACTGATCCCGCTCGGAGAGATTCTGCAGAGGATGGATGAGATCGATAATTCCAAAGAGATCATTATGCAATGCAAATCGGGCGGCCGCAGTGCGAGAGCGATCATGGCTTTGGAGCAAGCCGGTTTCGAGGGAAATATGTCGAACTTAGTCGGCGGAATCGGTGCCTGGTCGGATGAAATTGACCCGAGTGTTCCGAAATATGAATTGTAGGTGAAAAGTGATAGGTGATAAGTGATAAGTGAGTAGGTGAACTCAAGAGTTTTTTACCTATCACCTATCACCTATCACCTATCACTTTCACCATCACTTTTCATCCAAAACAATTTCCTCCGTCAATCGGACGATTTCCATTCCTTCTTCAACCTTCGCCCGGCAGGTCATCAGGGCTTTTTCCTTATCGCCGTTCTTTATCCAGACCTGACAATTCAGACAATCGCCGTTCCAGCAGAAATCGCCGTAGGAGATCGTTTCCAGCGAAAGATATTGAAAGCAACGAAGAAGGGTGTTGTTTTCGGGCACCCGGTATTTTTCGCCGAGAATTTCTATCTCGACGAGTTTTTCAAACGGTTCGAACAGATTTTCATAGTTTTCAGGATTTATCATTATTTTTTCAGGTCAATTCCTTCCATTTTTTCCGTCAGCAGATAGGTCAAAAGAGCTTGCACGGATTGTTTACGGTTTTCTTTTTTCCAGACACAAATTAAATCAATACTGTATTCTAATCCGTCAAAATCCAACCGGACAATTTTACCGTCGCGGATATCTTCAAAAACTCCCCACGCCGGTAAGAGTGATAATCTGTCTCCGTTGGCCAGCATCGAACTGATCAGCGAACCGTCATTCGTCTCCAAAATCTTCTTCATTCTGATCCCGGATTTTTCCAAAACCTCTTCAGCCCACATCCGCAGACGGCTGGCCGATGTCAGCATCACCCATTCTTTGTTCTGCAAGTCCTCTATCTCGATGTTCTTTTTATTCGCCAGCGAATTGTTCGTTCCGGCGACCAGAACAAATTCAAACCGGCCGTACGGCATAACGTTGAGTCCGCTTAAATCCCGGATTTCACCCAGAACCCCGACATCCATCTCTCCCGCCCTGACTTTTTCGGCGATTTCTTGCGGCGATTTTTCGGTCTGGAATTCCAACTTGATTTCGCGATATTTACTCGTAAAACCTCTGTATAATTGCGGAAACGGATTGTTCAATCCCTGGTTAGCGGCACCGATGACGAGATTTTCATTCAGCGAGTCGTTGATCTCATTGATCTCGAGACTCAATTTTTCAGCCAGATCGAGGATTTTGACGGCATGCTCGTAAACCCGTTCACCGGTTCTGGTCAGCGAAACACCATCCTTAGTTCGCAAAAAAAGCGGTTCACCGATCTCCTCTTCAAGCGATTTGATATGATGACTCACCGCCGGCTGACTTAAATTCAAATCTTCGGAAGCCCTTGTAAAATGCAATGTTTTGGCAACTATGCTAAATGTCCTTAACTGCCATAATTCCATAACTCTCTGTGAAATTTACTGTTTTTTTCTAAACTCTCCTTCTCTTGTGAAGATAAATTCCTTCAAACTGTTTTTCCAAAAGATAATTTACAAAAACACTCGTTATTTTCGTGCAAGCCGGTGAGATAACGAGGTTGAGATTGATCCTCAATCTGACGTCTTTAAAATCCTTCAGGATCAAGTCTCCGCCGGCCAGACCTTCCCGAATTCCGCAGTCCGGCAAAAATGAGATTCCCTCTCCTTTTACGGTCAAATCGAGAATGATCGAACCGTCATTTGATGAATAGACATTTTTCGGCTTGAAGTTTCGTTCGCTGAAAAGCTGTTCAACCGTCTTCCGCAATGCACTCCCTTTCTCGAAAAGAAGCCATTTTTCCTCCTTTAATTCCTCAAGTTTGATATCTTTCTTTCCGGCAAGCGGATGAGTTTTACCGACGACAAAGAGCAGATCGCAAAAACCCGAAGGAATTTCCAATAAGCCTTCACAATCTTCCTGCTGAGCGATTAATCCGACATCACATTTTCCCGATTTAACCTGACTTATCACCGACCGGGCGTTGATCGCATCCAAAAAATAGACTTCGA
>JBGTRS010000265.1:0-6568 GCA_041940665.1 Pyrinomonadaceae bacterium
TTGACCGATTTGCCGACGTGCGGTGAAAGAAATTCTTCACCTTGAATTTCGGCGATCGGGCTTAAAGGCTGGGCATTGAGTCCCGTAATGAATAAAAGGACGGTAAAGGTTACGCTAAAGATTAGTTTTCTCATAGACCTGCTGAATTTTTAGATTTCAGATTTCAAACTTAGGATGCTAAAAATTTCGGATTTCAGATCGTTCTTGCTGATCTAAAATTTCAGATCGGGGTAATTAATAACTGAAATTTTAAAATCTTAAATTTGAAATCCCTGCGATTACTGCGTGTCGCGTCTTCTTTCGATAATTTCCTGCGTATTTTTCGGAACATTCGTAAAGAAGTCATAACCCGTCAAGTATTCTACCGCATCAACATTCGTGCGGAAATTCCGCCACGGGGCGGATTGATTGACGGGCGGTTGATTCGGAATGATGATGGCGATCGTTCGCGTCCCTTTATTGACCCGTGATAGATCGTTGTTGCCGTTCTCCAGAACCAAGACTACCTTCCAGGTAACTTGCGGAACAACGATGCGGCCCTGGGCGATCGTTCCGGCGTTGCCGTGAACGCCGCTGAATATATAGATTTCCTTGCCTTGATTTGCCAGAGTCCGCAGATAGTTTTCAAAATCGTTCCAAGGTCCCTGATTGTTCGCGGCGAGTTGCGGAATTATATTCGTCATCAGAAATGTCGCCGAATTGTCGGGAATCGAACGGGTTCGGTCGCCGGACGGGGTCATATGTCCGCGGTCATAACCCGAGCCCGAATAGTCCGAATCGGTGACCTGATACCATCCGGCCGGAAGTGTCGGATCGGGACGAAAATCGTCCTGCCGCGGGGCGGTTCCGATCCAGCTGCTGTCGAGCCGCCAGGCCACCCAGTTCGCCGTCGCCTTACTGCGGTTATACGAGAGCGAATACTGCGGTTTTTGCATCAGATAATTATTTTCGTCCGCCACATTCGTCGTCGCCTGCGAAGGATTTCCTAATATAAGCGGGTCTTCTCCGGCGGGCGGGGCGTTGATCGTCAGATTGATCGTAACATTCGCGTTTCTTGCCTCGGCATCCGAAGCGGTTGCCGTCACCGCAACCTGTCCGCCGCCGATATTGCCCGGAATCGTTGCCGTGTAGGAAAAGATATTGTCGCCCGGCGTCACATCGCCGTTTGTTCCGTCGTCGAAAAATTGCTGATTCATCGAACCGCCGATATTTGTCAGATTGCCCGCAACCGCTATACCGGTGCTGGGCGGTGTCGTCGCCGGCGAAACCGTTACGGTCAGAAGCGTCGTGTCGTTCGGAACAACTGTACTGGGAGTTGCTCCGCCCGTGGCCGTCAATTCACCGCCGATGTTGCAGGTGTTGGTCGGACTGCCCGTATTTCGCGGAGCAGGTGCGGCAAGCGTAAAATCATTGGAATTGTTGTCCGTATCGGAACAGCCTTCGCCATTGCGGATGGCGGCGGTCGTGGCCGTCAAGCTCGCCGTCGGCGTGTTCTCAAAACAACTAGCCGAACCGTAACCGAGCATATCAACGATGCTCGCTTCCGAAGGACAGGTCGAGGCGGGAAGCTGCGTCGTCGAGTTGACTAACGCCAGCTTTCCGTTTGAAGCGGACAGATTCGGGATAAAAGTATTACCGTTCGAAGTGACCGGCGGAGCGATCAGATCGGGTGTCGGCAAAGCCGCTCCGCCGTTTCCGTTTGTCGCATACTGGATCAGATAATACTGTCCGGGCTGTAAACTGACGCTGGAAAGCGGCGTCACCAGCCAGTTATTTCCGCCCGAAGAGGCATATTGCGTTGACCAGCCGTCCAGCGAAACGGCCGCCTTTCCGCGGTTGAAAAGCACGACAAAATCGTGCGAATACTGCGAGGTCGCACCGTTTCCGCCGCCGCCGTAAGCCTGATAGATGACGATATTCGGCGAAACGAGATTTTCTCCGACCTTTGTTTTTGAATTAATTTCCGCTGTTGTTTTGTAAGTTAGAACAAAACACGCCGATAATAAAAATAAAACCAAAAATACTGCGTAAAAACGCTTCATCAATTTATAACTTCCTTATTTGTAATTTTTATCGAAAGAGAGGGAATTTATCTTTTACCATATTTTGCCGAAATTGTGTATTAAATGAGGTTTAAATTTTGTTTCCGACGGCAAAATTTTGATTTTTGAACTTCCCGATCCGGAGACTGCTTTTCCTAAATCATTATTGGATAAATATAGATGGAACGGGCGTATCGGTATTTATTCCGAACTGCTTTGCGACAAAACTTCCGTCTGAACTTTTCAGATAATACCAAACGCCGTTTGACGGACGAAAGAGAGCGATGTCGCGTCGGCCGTCGCCGTCAAAATCGGCTTGTAAGGGCTTATCATCCGATAAACCAAATTGAATTCCCGCAAAGCCTTCGGTTGATTTGAAAAGATACCAAATCTTTTCCGCCGGACGATAGACGACATAATCGGCTTGGCCGTCGCCGTCAAAATCTCCGAAAATTGGTTTATCACCATTCTGACCGAACTGAAACGCCATAAATCCTTCGTCCGAACTCCGCGAAACATACCAGACTCCGCTTGATGGTCGCCAAACGGCGAGATCGGCTTTGCCGTCGCCGTCGTAATCTTCCGGCACGGGCAAATCTTCCGCCACGCCCCATTGCCGGATGCGGACCTGTCCGTCGGAACTTTGCAGAATATACCAAACGCCCGTTGCCTGACGATAAACGGCGATGTCGGTTTTCCCGTCCCCGTCAAAATCCGCCGGCGTGAGTTTATCGTCCGCGAGACCAAACTGTAATGCCGTAAAGAAATTGTTCGAACTGTTCAAAATAAACCAGGTTCGCGTCGAAGGCCGGAAAACGGCGAGATCGGTTTGGCCGTCGCCGTCATAATCGGCGTTGACCGCTCTATCGCCGACGCTTCCCCAGGAAGCCGAAGTAGCGGCGGAATCGGAACTTTGCTGAATAAAGAAATCCGCTTCCGACGGACTATCGCTCGGACGGAAAATGGAAATATCTGTTTTGCCGTCGCCTTCAAAATCGAACGGGGCCGAGGAGTTCGGAGCGTTGACGCAATCGCAGATGAAACCGTCCGTTATTTTGACGTCGTCTATATATTGACCTTCCTTAAAAGTTCCGTTGTCGGTGGCGACCCGCCAGCGGAGTCGGATGTCATTCCCTTGAGCGTTAACCGGAAGGCGAACGATCGAATCGATCCAGACGGGTGTCGTATCAATTCCGCTTCGGCCCGACCAGGCACGTCTGCCCATCAGAGGGTTTTGACAGCAGGCATCAATCACGCCGTCATTATAACCGCCCGCGGCAAAACTTCCGCCCGCGTCCAGAATGTCCTGCCAAACGCCGCCGCCGATCTTGATTTCCAAAACCGCCCCGTCATAGACGCGGTTTCGCAAAAATGTCGTTTCCAGTTCATACCAGTTCTTAAAACTCAATCTCGCATCCGCCGAAGCGACCGAAATTACGGGCGAAACGATCTGATTCACGCCGATCGTTCGCGGGGCGGGTGAAAAGGCCGCGTTCGGTGAATTTGTGAATCTGTTTGTTGAAGTCGTCCAGTTTTCTCTAACACCCTCAAATGAAGTCGTCCAACCGCCTGGCAAATTCGGGGCGGTAACATTATCGAAATTTTCGGTAAAAATCTGATTGATGCGTCCGGTTTGCAGAGGAATTTCAACCGTTCCGAGGTCTTCGATGCCGTCCTGCAATTGAAGCGTAAAAATTATTTGCTCGCCACAGTTTAAGTTTCCCGAAGCAGTAAATGTAAAGGGACGCGAAACGGTTTCGCCGCCGGTCGTTAAAACCCCGTAGTTTTGCGAGCCGCCCGGATTCGTTACGCCGTTGACGGCAAGCAGCGTCGCCGTCAGATTTTGTGTATCTCTTGCTCCGGTGTTGCGAAGCGGAACGTTCAACGTCACCGTTTCGGAAGGCTCGATCGCGTTATTGACCGCACAACTTTCCGCCGTTATTTGCGGTGTTTCGTTTTCCAGAACGGCAACGGGTTCAAGTGCCATTGTAAATGAAATAAACGAACCGTTGGAAAGCGTTCTGACGATACTTTCCGGGCGAAAACCTTTGGCCGAAGCGGTGATCGTGTATGTTCCCGCAACGACTCTCAAGTTTTGAAAACTCCCGTTTGCGTCGGTTTGCCGCGTATAAACCTCGTTTGCTTTAACTATCGCTCCCGCAATCGGCTGATTATTCGAAGCGTTTAGGATCGTTCCGTTGATAAACGGATTTTGAACGGGCAGACATTCGGGAAATTTGAATTTTCCGATCCGTGTCAGCCAACCAAAAGGACTTTCGTTCTGTGAGACGAGCGTGTAATACTGATTCGTGATCCAGAAAGAACAGCCGTCCGCAGGGTCAACGCTCATTCCCGAATAATCGCCCCAGCGAAAACCGAATGCCGTCTGCACGCCCGTGCCGACGATCAGATCGGTTTCCCTTCGAAAAACTCCGGTTTGTTCATTGGCAAGTTTTCCCGTATAGATGACCGAAGGCTGTTTTTGTTCGTTGCTCGTCGTATAACCGACGGCGATATTTCCCTCGCGGTCCTGGGCCGCCGCCGCCATAAAACGGCTCGTATCATTTTTGCCGATGGTCGCTTGTTCATTGACCGAAAATTCTCCGCCGCTTGTTCTTCTCAATTCATAGAGGCGGACGCCGGCACGGTAAGGTTCCGACGCGACCCGGACGGTTTGATTGACGAGCAGAGATTCGAAGTTGCCGAAATTTCTGTAAGCCAGGCGGTACATCAGGCGGTCGCTCTGCGAATCGAGTTTTTCGCCCGGCGTCGGTTGAGCGATGTCGTCGCGTCCCGGCGGGCTCGTCGGATCGAACGGTGCGACAGCGACCGGTGATTCGAACGGCTCGGAAAAGGTCGAATTTTCCGGGTTTTCAAAATCCGCCCGAAATTCAAACAGCCGGACGGCGTCTTCCGCGTCGCCGTATTCGGTCGCCGTGTAGCCCGCAAAAATTCCGGGCGAATTGGCCGGCGGCGGACTCAGACCGTCGAGATCGGCCGGCAAGATGCCGCCGATCCGCATCGTCGTCGGCGAAGCGAGATCGAAATAGATATAGCTTGCCTGCGGATTTCCCGCCAGAAGTTTTTCGCGTTCAAACGCAAACGCTCCCGAACCCGCGTAATCGCCGCCGAAAAATTCATCCGTGGACATATAATAGGCGTCGTGCCAAACGCCCATTTTGGCGTAATCGTTGAGTTTGACGTTCGGCATCACAAACTCATATATGTAAAATTCGCCGGTCGGGTTAGAAGTTTTCGAAACGGCGATCATCTGGCGAAAAGGCGGTGCGTTTTTGCAGAATTGACTCAAAATCCAGCGGTCGGCGAGTTCGTCGTAAAGGACGAGCGGGTCGCCGTCGTTCCGCGTCGCACAGACCGTGCCGAGCGGTGCAAATAGATCGCTCATTTTGATCGGCGGCGTGAGCGGATTGCCCTGTTTATCAAAAACACGGAAAAGCAGATTGACCGCCTGAACGTAGTGATTCGTGCCGACATCACCGATCGTGTCGGGCGGCAAAACGCGGAAACCAAAAGCGGCGGCATTGTCGTTGCTGTTTAATCCTTCAAACGAAAGAGTCGGCGGCGGCATCGTTTGCACGCCGAATTTTGCGATTACAGCATCCGCATCCCTGACGGCATTTTCCGATTCTTTTCTGAACGGAATTTTGTTTTCGACCTCAAGAAGTCGTTCCCCGGCCTGACCCATCTTTCGGCTTTTTTCTTCGGACGCGGGACGCGAAGGGGCGAGCGAACTTACCCGCGGCGAGATGCCGGAGGCTTTTGCTTTTATTTTTTGAGCTTTTAATTCGGTAAAAACCCTGCCGTTTTTTTCCTGAGATTCCTTTTTTTTGCTTTCGGTCTTTGGCAGAAACAAACACAAAAAGACAACGCCAAAAATCAGCAAGATCGCTGCAAACCGCTTTTTCATAGTTTCAGAATAATATCAAAAAAAAGCGATGCTGATAAAATATATTTTGAATGTCCGGCAATTTTTAGATTCCTAAAATTTTCGTAAGTTGCGGAGTGACGGCAAATCTGTCGTAGAGCGGTTTGCGTTTGTTGAGTAAAGCGATCAGGGTTTGGACGCATTGGCGATGGACTTCCGAGAATTTCGGATTGGCTTCGAGTTTGGCGAGAATCCGACGCAGGGCTTCCGTAATGCTGGCGACAAAGATTTTTGAATTGACACGCTTTTTCATCGTGATCTTGCCGTCCGCATAACGAAAAGTTTTTTCATCCGGGTTCAAAAACGGGTAATCATCGGCGATCTCCGCACAAGCCTTTTGAAAAGCGGCGGAAAAATCCAGATTCGCTGCGGCGAGCGATCTGTCCAGAACGGTCAAAAGTTCAACCGTCAGTTTCAAAAGCGTCTGCCATTCACCTTCGGAAATTTTCTTTTGCTTTGCTTTTTCAAACCTGATTATTGTCATGATTATTTTCGTCAATAAATTGTGGAATAACCCATTCTGTTTGTTCATTCAACAAAAGAGAACTTTGGCTAATTTTGATTTTCAACAGAAGAAAAA
>JBGTRS010000266.1:0-6554 GCA_041940665.1 Pyrinomonadaceae bacterium
CAATTTAACTATGGAAGGATTTACAAATTTCAGTAATATTAATTTATGGAATTTATCATCAAAAACAAGATCAAAATAACGGGAATCGCAACGCTCATAATTACCGAAGCAATTCCAAGCCGCGAATGACCTTTTTTCAACAAAATATTCTCGTTCGGTTCAGTCATTTTGATGGGCCTCTCGAACCATTACCGATCACTTTTAATATGATCTCACCCTAAAGGAACATAGGGCAACCACAAGGGATTGCCCCCTACATTTTACTTTATATGTTCAGTTTTATTTTGCAATTGTTCTCTGCTTCGCAATCCACTCATTAACATTTCGCTCCAAAATATCGAGCGGAACGGCACCACTTAAAAGAACGACATCGTGAAATTCGCGGAGGTCGAATTTGTCGCCGAGTTCTTTTGATGCTTTTGCCCTTAACTCTTTCATTTTTAGTTCGCCGATCTTGTAGGCGAGGGCTTGTCCGGGCATCGAGATGTAGCGGTCAATTTCGTTGACGATGTCCTGTTCGGTTTTGGCGGCGTTATCGGCGAAGAAATCTATCGCTTTTTGTCGGTCCCATTTGAAATAGTGCATCCCCGTGTCCACGACGAGGCGAACGGCCCGCCACATCTCGTAGGTTAATTGGCCGAATTTGTCATACGGGTCTTCGTATAAACCCATATCTTCGCCCAAACTTTCCGAGTATAAACCCCAGCCTTCGGTAAAAGCCGTGTAACCGCCGTATTTGCGGAAGTTCGGAACTTCGCCGAGTTCCTGCTGGAGAGCGATCTGCAGATGATGTCCGGGAACGGCTTCGTGGATCGAGAGTGCCATCATCTCCCATTTCGGACGGGTTTCGGGTTTGTAGAGATTGACGTAATAGTAGCCGGGACGCGAACCGTCGGCCGCCGGGCGGCTGTAATAAGCGGTCGTCGTATCGGGAGCGAGCTGATCGGGAATCGGAATCACGCCGTAAGGCATCCGCGGCATCGTCTTGATAACTTTCGGCACTTCCGGGTCGATCCGTTTGGAGATCGCCCGATAGGCGTTTAGAAGTTCTTCCGGCGTTTTATAGAAAAATTTCGGGTCGGTTCTTAAATGTTCGAAAAACGCCTGCAGATCGCCTTTGAAGCCGACCTGTTCACGGATTTTTTCCATTTCCGCCCGAATTCGTTTTACTTCCGCCAAACCTTTTTCGTGAATTTCCTTCGGCGTCATATCGGTCGTCGTATAGGAACGGGCTAAAAACGAGTAGTATTCCTCGCCGTCGGGATGCTGCCAGACGCCGGCTTTTTCGTAGGACGCGGGCAGATATTCATTGACGAAAAAATCTCTCAGTTTTTTATACGAAGGAACGATTTTCGTCGAAATCGTTTTTTGGGCCGCTTCCTGCAGGCGTTTTTTATCGGCGTCGGAAAAATCATTCGGGAATTTTTCAAAGGTTTTGTAAAAAGGACTTTTTTCGGGCGAGTCAACGATATGGGCTTCGATCTGTCCGGGAACGCGTTCGAGAACCTTTTTCGCCCACATAATATTCTGTTTTTTGCCTTCCTGCATCAGAGCGATGATTTGATCCATCAGCGTCGGGAAGCTATTAAGGCGGGCGAGCCAATCTTCATAATCCTTGACGGTTTGCATCGGAATGCGGTTGGCGGTGTCCTGGATGGATTGAATGCCGCCGCGTTGAGTTATCGGCGTCAGAAATTCTTTGTATTTATATCTTTCGACGCTGTTTTCGTAGCCCTTTTTGAAAAGATCGTAATTGAGCCGGTCGGAAACCGAAAGTTGCGAGCGGTCAATTTTCTTGAGTTTTTCAAGCACCGCCCGGTCTTCCTGATGCTGACGCTCAAATTCGGCGAGGCTAAAATCAGACCATTTATCGTTAAACCTTTTATCGCCCTGCATAGAGGCGAAAACGGGACTTTCCCGCAAACCTCTTTCCCATTCTTCATCAAAAAGTTTATAAAGCTGTTTGGTCGCTTCCGAGTTGTTGGAAACATTCTGGGCCAAAGCAGATGTAAAACACAAAGCAAAAATAACGACGGACAATAGAAATCTCATCAAGATTGGTCTCCTTTTCGATCAATTTTTTTTCGGGAAAGTTTTTTGTTTTATAAAGATTACACCATTTTGCCGAAGACGGGCAAAAGGAAAAACGGACACAAAATTTTTTGCATCCGTTTTTTGTGTTTCAAATCAATCCGAAAAATTATTAATCTAATTTATTCAGAAGTGTCTGGATTTTTTTGAGAAACGCTTCATCCACATTTCCCCTGTAGTTGCCGAGACCTACCCGCAATCTTTTGGCGGTCTTGATGCTTTGCAAATCCTCTTTAGATAGGCCGTAATACATTCTTTCACGGACACCGTTCGGAACTTTGTCAACCAATCTTTTCGCCCCGTTTGAAACAATTTTTCTCTTTTCGGTGATGATCGTCAGTTTCCTTGCATTGGCAAATTTTTCTTCCGCCGCTTCCGACAGAACTCCCAGAAGATAATGACTTTCTTTATTTCCCTCATCCGAACCCGGCGAAAAATACATAAGCATTCCGAGAATTTTCAGCTCTTTATCCCTGTAAGAAACATTCAGAACCGACAGCGGCGTGGCCATATAACTTCGGCCGCTTTTGACATCGTAACCCGTGAGCGGTTCTGATGCCTCGGGTAAATTATCAAGGCGGGATAAAATATTCGAACTCGTCAAAAAGCCGAAATCGCTGACATCCGCCCAGATTTTTACATTGGCATTTGCCCTTTGTCTTTCTTCGGCGGTCTGGCGTCTATGGACGGAATTTCTCTCCGGTTGATTGCGGTTTTCCGCCTTTGCAAGTTCTTCCGCTTCTTCCTGTCGGCGTTTTTCTGCCTGCCGGATGCTCTCTTCTTTTTCCGCTTTTTCGGCACGAAATTCCCAGGCCGGTTTTAAGTCCGCTACCGACCAGATGCCGCGTTTTTCCGCCTTGGCCTGCCGTTCGTTGTTTTGATAGATCTCGCTCTCGTTATCATCCTGCAAGTTTTTTTCCAAAACCGCATACCAGGCCGCTCCGTCGCGGAGCATCTGCTGGCTTAGGTCAACGCCTTTTAAGTAAACCTGGCCGGTCGTTCTTGTTTCGCTCTGGGTTTTCGGCTCGAACTCGACAATTTTTCCCAGAACCATTTTCGACAGATGATCTTTAACGGTCGAAGAAAATGCCTGTTCCGCCTCCGGCACTTCGATGTATTGCAGTTCGATTTTGATCTGCACTTTCGGCTGAGGTTCGATAACCAAAGTTCGGCCGTCCAAAACCTCGACGACTTTGCCGTAATATTTGTTTTGTCCGAAAGCCGTATTGAACAGCAACAATGCAACAAAGATCGAGAAAAAAATCTTAAGGTTTTTCATATTTTTTGAAGACTTTTTTATCTGGCGTCCAAATTGTATTCACGCAGACGGCGATAAAGCGTCGAAGGCGAAATGCCTAAAAGTTCGGCCGTTTTTCCGCGATGCCAGCCAGTTTTTTCCAGAGCGTTGATGATCTGTTGTTTTTCGACATCCTTTAAGTTGGTCGGATTGGCGGGCGAGTTTTGGAAACTGCTCGTCGTGTTTTCCATCTGCGGAGCATTATAGCTGACCGAAACACTCGGCTCTTTCGTATTGAAAACGACTTCCGGCGGAAGCTCCTTGTTAGTGATCTTGCCGTTGTCAGCCAGAAGACACGCCCGCTCGAGACAGTTGCGGAGCTGGCGGACATTTCCCGTCCAGCGATAGGCTCGCAGAGATTCGACCGCCTGCGACGTCAGTTCGGGAGCATTTGCACCGGCGATCTTCTGGAGAAGATGATGGGCGAGCGGTTCGATGTCTTCGCGTCTTTCCCTGAGCGGCGGAATATGTATCTCAAAACTGTTGATGCGGTAAAGCAGATCGGCCCGGAAAACTCCTTCAGCCACGGCATTCCGCGGATTGCGGTTGGTGGCCGCGACGAGCCGCACCTCAACCTCGACCTTTTTGACACCGCCGACGCGGAAAAACGAACGGGTTTCAAGGGCACGCAGTAATTTCGATTGAAGCTGGGCGGGCATTTCCATAACCTCATCGAGAAACAGCGTTCCGCCGTCGGCAATTTCAAAAAGTCCGAGTTTACGGTTCTTTGCTCCCGAAAAGGCACCGGCTTCGTGTCCGAAAAGTTCCGATTCGAGCAGAGAATCCTGCAGAGCGGCACAGTTCAGATCAATAAAGGTCGAATCGCCGCAACTGCTCAGACGATGGATGGCCTGAGCGATAAGCTCCTTTCCGGTTCCCGACTCGCCCGTCACCAGAACCGATGTGTCCGACGGAGCGACTCTTTTGACCAGTCGCAGAACTTCTTTCATCTGCGGCGATTCGGCGACGATCTCCGGCATATTCTCGTTGTTGCGTTGAACATGGGCTTTTAATCTCTGATTGTCTATTTTCAGTTTTTGCTTTTCGGCGGCCTGCGTTACGAGTGCGGATAATTCGGTAATGCGGTAAGGTTTGGTCAGATAATCGTAAGCCCCGAGTTTCATCGCCTCGATGGCGGTTTCGACCGTCGCCTGACCGGTCAGCATAATGATCTCCGGCGGATTCGGAAGTTTTTCCCGCAGACGCCTGAGCAGTCCCATCCCGTCCAAACGGGGCATATCAATATCGCTCAAAAGAACGTCAAAATCCTGCTCTTCAAGCAGACTCCAGGCCTCTTCGCCATTGGTGGCAACTTCCACAAAATGCCCCTGCCGCGTCAATTCCTTTTGAACCACAAGCCTTAAATTCTTTTCATCGTCAACAACTAAAATTTTTATCATAGTAATAGTCTTGGAAGTCTTGGAAGTCTTGGAAGTCTTGGAAGTCTGAAAAGAATGATTTCCCCAAAGACTTCCCGAACTTTCAAGTCTGACCCGACTTTCTGGGAAGATAAATAGTAAATGTCGTACCTTTGCCGACATTTGAGCGGACATTCAAACGTCCGCCGTGGTCTGTAATGATGCCGTAGCAGACCGCCAGACCGAGTCCCGTTCCCTTGCCGAATTCTTTGGTCGTAAAGAACGGTTCAAATATCTTTGAAACATCTTCGGGAGCAATCCCGACACCCGTGTCCTGAACTTCGATGACCACCCTCCTTTTCTCCGAAAATGATCTGAATGTGAGTATTCCGCCCGCGGGCATGGCATCGATCGCATTTGTCGCCAAAGCGATGACCGCTTGCTGGATCAACCCCTCATCGGCTTTGATAAGCGGCAGATCTGCTTCGATATCTATTTCGAATTCGATGTTCTCGCCGCGTTTTTGATGAAGCAGAAGGTTTGCCGAAGACCTGATGACTTCGCCGACATCAATTTCGTGCCGGTTTCCCGTGCGGACCCGCGAAAAATCCAGTAAGCCGGTTGTGATCGTCTTACAGCGAAACGCTTCGTTGCGGATGAGATCGAGGTATTCGCTCAAATCCTGCGTTTCTTCCGAATGCCCGAAAACCCCTTCTTCGACTCTCGACTCCAAAGCTTCGGCACAGGCCGAAATCGTCGCCAAAGGATTATTTATCTCGTGAACCACACCGGCCGCCAATCTGCCGACCGCCGCCAGTTTTTCCGCCCGGGCCACGGCGTGGATCGCTTCGACCCGCATCGTCACATCTTCGCCGACCGTGATGACGTGGGTAACTTCGCCGATCTCGTTCTTCATCGGAATCTTGCTGACCATCCAATGTCTGGTGATTCCTTCGCTGTCGGTGGTTCGCTGTTCGATGCGTTCGATCTCGCCGGTGCGAAAGGCTCTTTCAAACTCCTGTTTTAAGGTCCCTTGCGGATATTTGGTCAGAACCTCGAAAACATTCCGTCCGATGACCGTATCACGCGGCATTCCCTGAATCCCGATCTCGCGGTGTCGGTTCCAGACGACGATGTTGTATTCACGGTCAATCACGTATATCGAAACCGGCAAAGTGTCCAGAACGGCTTCGGTAAATTTGCGGTGTTCCTCCTTGGCCTGATTGATGGAAGTGTTGAGAGTCGCTTCGTAATAAGACGTGAGATTTATACTCATAGCGGTCATCTGCGTGGCCGCATCAATGAGCTTTTGAACGTTTCCGGGGCAATCGGATTTTTCCTTAAAGCCGACGATGACCGCTCCTTTGACCTCGCTTTCGATATGAAGCGGAGCGATGTATTCAAGGCCGTGATCTTTTTTAATAAAGAAGAATTCATCGGGGCTGTCGGTTAAAAATGAGATCTGCGGCGGAAGAATATCAACCCATTTTTTAAATTTCTCTTTATGAAAATGTTCCGAATATATTTCGCCCATCGAGTCAAAAGCACAACAAACCAAACCGATATGATCGAGTTCGACGGCAACCTCTATCTATCGGAAAAGGCCGACGTCTCTTTCCGGATCGAGGCGGAGACCGATCTGCTGCTGTCGCAGCGCCTGATCCTGCAGCCGCGCCTCGAAGCGAACCTCTCCGCCCAGGACGTGCCCGAGCATGGCGTCGGCGCCGGCCTGACTGTCCGCTTCGGTCACGTCGGGCATCGTACTCGACGGCTCGGTCGACGCCTCGCTCCCTGTCGACGCCTCGCTC
>JBGTRS010000267.1:0-6530 GCA_041940665.1 Pyrinomonadaceae bacterium
AAGTTTTTAGGGTTACGGGAAGTTGCGGAGTTGCAGAGTTACTGAGTTGTAGAGTTTGGATAAATATCTGTAACTGTAACTTTCCGCAACTTTCTGCAACTTCCCGTAACTCCGTAACTCTGCAACTCCGCAACTCTGCAACTTTGTAACTCCGTAACTATTAAGAAACAAAATCAACCGAAGCAACATGTGCGGCGATCTCTCTGCCCATTTTGGCAACCGCCTGATGAGCTTCGTGTTTGTCATAAAAATCGAGTTCTTCCCTGCTCGGAAAAACCGCGACCAACCCCGTATCATACGATCTTTGAAGATGAAGCATATCCGCCCCGACATCGAATTTTAAGATATGCGGGATGACATCGGGCAGAGCTTTTAACCGTTCCCGATGCTCTTCGCGTGTGCTTTCGGATGTTTCTTCCTTATATTTCCAGACGACGATGTGTGTCAGCATATTTTTTGAATGTTTAATATTAAAAGCTTAAAACCAACTTCCTGTCATAATTTTTTTACCGGCGGTGTGTTGTATCTTAGAAATTTGAATTTTTTCATAAATAAAAATATGAGGCAAACAGAAAATGAAATCTATAAAACTATTGATAATTTTTACTTTTTTTCTGGCAATTATAACTGTAAAAGCACAATCATCCGATAATTTAACACAAAAAAAATGTTCGGCCGGCGAAACTGTTTTGCCGGCAAGATATGATGAACATCGTTTTATCGTTGAGCCGACAACCAAATCAGGCAAAAAATTGTCTTTCTACACAGACACGGGCGGCGGTCTTTTTATATATAAAGATTCGGCCGAACGTCTAAATTTGATCGAACCGGACCGGACGGATAATTCTCCGCTCGATTTCCCGACATTCGAGAAAAATTCAGCCATTCCCGAACCTCTCGGTTCAAACGGGAAAATATATCTATTGGAGAAAACCCAGAAAGGAAGTCAGTTTATCAACGCCCTTGACGGAATGCTCGGACAGGCCTGGTTTGCCGATAGAAAATGGATATTTGATTATCCGAATCAAAAACTTATCCTGGCTGACAGCCGTTGTCACACAACAAATAAAACCCCGAATCGCACTGTCGAACTCGGATTTAAGACCGATGATGCGGGCAAAAGAATTCTAAGTTTCCCGCGGATAACAATCGAGATTGACGGCGAAGTAATCGATATGCTTTTTGATACGGGAGCAACTACTGATCTGACGGAAAACGCTTTGAAAATTTTAGGTCAGGAAAAAAGTGCAAGCCGGGCGACGAGTTTTATTACCAGCTCGATGTTTGAAAAATGGCGAAAAAATAACCCGAATTGGCGGATTATCGAAAAAGCCGAATTAAATACGGATGAAGCCATGATCGAGGTTCCGAAAATAAAAATTGCCGATTATGAAGTCGGTCCCGTTTGGTTCACACGACGCGATGATAAGAATTTTCACGAATATATGACGCAATTTATGGATAAAAAAATCGAAGGTGCGATCGGCGGAAACACTCTCCGATTTTTCAAAGTAACGGTTGATTATCCGCGGGCAACGGCAATGTTTGAAAAAGAGTAACTCTCAAAAATTTCTTTCATCCTCACAAAAATCTTTTGTTACCCGATGACGATATTCAAACATTTTTTCGATCTTCGGCGTGATGATGATCGGCGTCATCGCCGTTCCAAGAAAAGCCAGCGGCGGTTCGTATTCGATCTCGTCTCTTAAAACTGCACCGTCTTCGTGCGGTTTGACGATATGCTGATGCCGCCAGCTTTTAAACGGACCTGCAATCTGCACGTCTTCAAACATTCGCGGCGGATCGTATTTCGTATGCTCGGCCACCCAACGCGACGGGATAAAACCCAGAATCTTGGTTTCGATGATCGCCCGTGAGCCGATCTCGGAAATATCCGCTTTCTGGATAACCTTGGCATTTTCCCACGGCGGAACAAGCCGCTCGAACGCATCCGGCAATTCGTGAAAAGCAAAAACCCGTTCGGGCGTGGCTTTAATTATCGTTTCTTTAACAAATTTCATAGAAAAAGATTTTATCACGTAGAGATTCAGAGAGATTACGAAAATATAGACAATAATTTACATATATGATAATAATTAACCACTAAATATTAACTATAACGCGAGTTCGATATAAGTCGTCGAAGACGTTACCCTATTTTTAGCTCATAAACCGCAGTTTAGTAGATTAATTCAACGGTTGAATAACCGCGACATATATTTTATGCCCCTATTTTCAAATGCTTTATTAACACTTCCACCCTTTTCCTACAGCGGGTTATAAATATATCTTAAATTTCTTTAGCTAAAAACCCCGATTGCTCATCTCGAACAGTCATTTTCTTATATCGAACCCATATTAACTATAAATATGGAGGATTGGGTTTGCAGGATTAAATATGACCTGCATAAAATCCTCCAAAAACTATCAATTAAGGAGTAGAAAATGATTACAAAAACCAAAGTCTTCTTTTGCGTTGTTGCGTTAATTTTAATTGTTGGACAAACTAGCTTCGCTAAACAAAATGGTTATGAGGTGTGGGCTTCTGACCAATCGAATTCCGTCAGCGGTGAAAATTCCGCCGGAGTAAAAGGAAGTTTTCTGTGGATTTGGGATTCCGACGATATTGCCCGTCAACTGGCTGGTGGTCCTTTAGCAAAACCAATCGCTTGCGAACGCTACGATAAAGGAAAAACCAAAAAAAATGTCGGTCCCTGCGATTTGCTTGATGTATTTCCGCAAAATTTAAAAGAAGTTTCCACCGACGGACCGACCGGAAATACGCTCGCCGATCTCAACGGATTCGGTCGTCTGCACGGAATGTTGCCTGATCCTCAGAACCGCTATGTTACGGCAAATATTTTTGCTCCGAACGGCGGTTATGTCGGCATCATTGATACGCGGACGAAAGAGGCTATCGCGTTGTTTCGCGTAACAGGCACAAATGTCGGCGGCGGAACTGATGTGCGTTCGGTGCATATGTCTTTTTGGGACAGCGACGGTTCTTCGATCATCGTTGCAAATCTGAACGGAAAAGTTCTCGAACGCATTGATGTAACCCGCAACGGAAGCGGAAAGATCAAATCCGCTACGTTTAATCAGTCTGCTTCGTTGGGCGTTGGAAAAGGAATGGAAGTTACAGCTCCGGCTACTTTCTTTACAGGCAAAAATGCACACGGTCGCAAAATGATCGGCTCTATTTCGGGTAATTATTCGGAGGCGGATTTTTCCGATTTGACTCCCAACGGAGTTTGCAAGGAAAACGGTTGCGATGACGGCCCCGACGGTGCCGCCGGTGGTCGTCCGAACAACGTCATCATCTGTCCCGTTCCTTCGACCGCCCGTAATGCGTATATCACGATGGGCGGCGGCGGTCTATTGGTCGCCAACACCGATGCTACCCCGATGAGTATCGTTGGCGAATACGGTAATCAGGTAATCAACGGTGCCGGTTGCGGCGGTGTTCAAACAGGTGATGATATGTGGCTCAACGCCGGAGTTTCCGCTTCCGGAGCGGGTGCTACTTGGTCCACTTTCACAATGTATGTGCTGGACGACACCGCTTATTCCGGCGGTTTCAACCCGGAAAATATGCCTGCTCCGTTTGAAGTATTTAAAGATGCCGGCAATACGGCAACGGGTGGCAATACGACCGGACCTGCTTCGAATAACAGCGGGCAACTTCCGGGATTGACCACACGACGGGACGCACATGGTGTCGCGGCAACAATTGACAACGGGTATGTCCACAATGTTGATCGTATTCAAAATGTGGTCGAGGTATTCAATACGACAGATTACACCAGAACCACTTACGACCTGACCTCAATGGACGGTCAGGGCAACGGCACAGGTCCTTGTGCGGCAAGTTCGGTTATGGACGATATGGGTTTACCGGGCAATGATCCCGCACCTGATCTGCTTGAACGCACGCCGGACGGAAGATATTTGATGATCGCATTTCGCGGTCCCGCTCCCGTGTCGGTTACGCATTCGGCTCAAGGCTCTTGTCCCGGTGTTGGAATTGTCGAGTTGCTGAACGGCGGATCATCCGGTCGTCTTGTCGGAGTATTGCGGACAACCAATACGATTGATACTTCGATGACAAACGCACCGGGCGGTTATTCCTACATGGGCAATGAACGAAGCGACATTCACGCCGCGACTGTCGTCAGAAAGAACTAATACACGAATGAACCTTTAAATTTTGACTGGCGGACAAACATCATTGTCAGCCAGTCAAATTTTTAAAGTCGGGAATAAAATCTGTGGTATTAAAAAAGTAATCGCGATTTTTACATTTTTTCCTAATCTAAATACTTATTCAACAAATCCCAAACTTTCCTGAGATGTCTTTCCTCGACTCTGATACTTCCGACCGACAGACGCAGAACGAATTTTCCATTCAATTTTGTATGCGAAAGATACGCTTCGCCCGATGCGTTTAGTTCGTTCATCAAGTTTTCATTGAAAGCGTCCAAATCTTCAACCCCTTGCGGACAGGCCCGAAAGCAGACCAGAGCATACGGAACTTCCGCCATCAGTTCGAAGTTTTCGGACATCTCCACCCACATCGAGAAAAGTCTGGCCAGGCGGATATGTTCGCGGATTCTCGTCTGCAAACCTTCCTGCCCGAAATAACGCATGACGAACCAGAGTTTAAGCGAACGGAAACGGCGGCCGAGTTGAATGCCGTAATCCATTTGATTGGTAACGGTTTCTGAAACTTTCAGGTATTCGGGTACGATGGAAAATGTCTGCTTTAAAAGATCCAAATCTTTGACGTATAAAACGGAGAGATCGAACGGCGTAAAAAGCCATTTGTGCGGATTCGTAACGACGGAATCGGCTTTTTCGATGCCTTTGAGATGAAACTGCAATTCGGGCAAAATCATCGCCGAACCGGCATAGGCCATGTCAACGTGGAGAAAAATATTATTGCGTCCACAGATTTCGGCGATTCGTTCGATGTTGTCAACCGAAGTCGTCGAGGTCGTCCCGACGGTGGCGACGACGCAAAACGGTTTGTGTCCGGCGGTGAGGTCATCAGAGATCGCTTCCCGCAGTTTTTCCGTGTCGATCTCAAAGCGTTCATTGGTCGGAATTTTAACGATCGAATCCGTTCCCAAACCGAGTAAAATAACGGATTTATCGATCGAAGAATGCGTCTGTTCCGAACAGTAAATCCGCAACAAGGGCAGATCGCTTCGTCCGCTCATTCCTTTTTCGCGGATGTTTAAGTTCAGCTTTTCGCGTGCCATGGCAATGGCGTGAAGAGTTGAAACGGAAGCCGTATCGTAGATTATTCCCTTGAAATCAGCGGGCAGATTCATCAATTTACGAAGCCATTCAAGAACGACCTCTTCGAGTTCGGTCGAAGCCGGCGAAGTCCGCCAGAGCATCGCCTTCATATCGAACGCGGCGGTCAGCATTTCGCCGAAAACGCCGACCGATGAAGTCGAGGTCGAAAAAAGACCGTGAAAATTCGGATGATTCCAATGCGTGACGGCGGGCAGGATCAAATCATCAACATCTTTTAATACCTCGGAAAAATCCTCGCCTTGAATCGGTGCGGAAGTCGGTAAATTGTCTTTTAGAGAATTCGGTTCGATCTGTGAAAGTACGGGCAAATCTTCCATTTGCTCGAAATAATCGGCGATCCAATCAATTATTTCGTGTCCGTATTTACGAAAATCTTCCTTCGGCATATCGCCTGTGTTTTCTCCGATCTGTTTTTCTTCTTCAGGGTTCATATCTGTTCTGTAATCTGAATTAAATTAAAAAGTTTGCTGTTTTTTGTGCATTTTAATAAATAAAAACTCGACATACCATTTGAAATCAGTATAATTCGTGTTTGTATAATTCTTTTCGCTAGACTTTAAAATTTTTCAACTTAAGCTTTCCCCGGTGATATGTGAGGTAGTCGTCTAGCCACCGAAACGAAACATTTTGCTGACCACGTAATAAATAAATTTGAGAGGTAACTTTATGAATCGAAAGATTTTTGCATTTGCACTTTCCCTTTTTACCACGCTTGTTCTGCCGATAGCGATATTTGCCCAGGAGACGGGCGGAATTGATGAAGCGATAGATAAAGCATTCAAACCGATTTCAGACTGGTGGACGAGCATCATATTTTTTGAGATCTATCCGGGTGTGCCGTTTGTTTTGATCTTACTCGTGTTTGCCGCCGCGTTTTTTACAATTGCCTTTGGATTTGTAAATATCAGAAGATTTCCGCTTGCCCTGCGGGTTGTCCGCGGAAAATATGATGAGATCGAGCAGGGCGGCGATCCGGTCACGACCGAAACGCTCAATGTCGTTGAGGGAGATATTCCCGATACGATCCGGCAGGAAGGCGTTCACGGCGAGGTCAGCCACTTTCAGGCACTCGCGACGGCGGTTTCGGGAACGGTCGGTTTGGGAAATATCGCCGGTGTTGCGGTGGCAATCGCCGTCGGCGGTCCGGGAGCGACATTCTGGATGATCGTCTGCGGACTTTTGGGAATGTCGACAAAATTTGTTGAATG
>JBGTRS010000268.1:0-6204 GCA_041940665.1 Pyrinomonadaceae bacterium
TTTGCCTCCATTGCGGTCTCTGTGCAGAGAGATGTCCGACCGCCGCCTGGGATATGCAGCAGTTTTTCTACAATGTCACGAAAACGCCATATACGGGTTGCGGGAAATAAGAAATTATCCACAGATGAACACAGATAAACACGGATTTAAGAAAGATTTTTTTACTGGGATTAAGGAGATGAGCAGGGATTTAATAATTTTTATAAATCCCATTACTTCCTATCATCCTGTTAAAATATCTGTGTTCATCTGTGGACAAAAAATTAAATGAACAACGTTAAAACCAACGATTTCGTCATCAGATTCGCCAACGTCAACGGCACGGGTTCGGCGTTTGCGAATTCGCTTTTTACGAAGTCCATATTTCGGATGGGCGTTCCGGTGACGCCGAAGAATATTTTTCCGTCGAACATACAGGGTTTGCCGACCTGGTATGAGGTGCGTGTATCGGAAAAAGGCTTTTTGGGCAGACGCGAAGGCGTAGATTTTATGGTCTCGGTCAATCCGCAGAGTATGAAAAAGGATGTCGCCGATGTGCGGACTGGCGGTTATTTTCTTTACGACAGCACGAAAAAACTCTATTCGGAATTCATCCGCGATGATGCTAATTACATCGGCATCCCGCTGATGGAACTTTCCAACTCGAATTACACGGACGCCCGCCAGCGTCAGCTTTTTAAAAATATAATCTATGTCGGGGCTCTGTCGGCGTTTTTCGGCATCGAGTTTGAAGTCCTGGAAGAACTTATCAGCGAACAGTTCAGCAAAAAGCCGAAACTCATCGAACCGAATATCAAGGCTTTGAAGATCGGCGTAGATTATGTTCACAAAAATTTTGAATATCCGCTCGATATACGCATCGAACGACGCGATCTCGTTAAAGATTCGATCATGATCAGCGGCAATACCGCCTGTGCTTTGGGAGCGATCTACGGCGGGGCGACGGTTGCCGCCTGGTATCCGATCACGCCTTCGACCTCGGTCGTTGACGCTTTTTCAAAATACGCCGAAAAACTGCGGGTTGACAAGGAAACGGGCAAAAAGAATTTCGCCATCGTCCAGGCCGAAGACGAACTCGCCGCCATCGGAATGGTTATCGGGGCGAATTGGAACGGAGCGAGGTCTTTTACCGCGACAAGCGGTCCCGGCGTTTCCTTGATGAACGAATTTCTGGGCTTAGCATATTTCGCCGAAATTCCGACCGTTTTGATTGACGTCCAACGCACGGGACCTTCAACCGGAATGCCGACGCGGACACAGCAATCCGACATTCTCGAATGTGCTTACGCTTCGCACGGCGACACGAAGCACGTTCTGCTATTTCCCGCTTCGCCGAAAGAATGTTTTGAAATGACCGCCCGATCTTTCGATCTCGCCGAAAAACTGCAAACGCCCGTGATCTTGATGACCGATCTCGATCTCGGAATGAACGATCACGTCTGCGAGCCTTTAATTTGGGACGACCAACACAGATACGATCACGGCAAAGTTCTCGACGCGGAAACGCTCGAAAATATGACCGAACGCTACGGGCGATATTTGGACACAGACGGCGACGGAATTCCCTATCGGACGATTCCGGGAACGCATCTGACCAAAGGTGCTTTTACAACGCGAGGCACTTCGCGTGATGAATACGCCGTCTATACCGAAGCCGGAGACGCTTACAAACGCAATGTGGATAGGCTTTCAAAAAAATGGGAAACGGCAAAAGAGATAGTTCCCGAACCCGAATTTTATCAAGCGGAAAACGCTTCCGATTTCGGCGTTCTTTTTTTCGGAACTTCAACCTACGCGGCGGAAGAAGCCTTTCAATTATTAAAAGACGAAGGCATCACGCTCGACGCAATGCGTGTCAAAGCCTTCCCTTTCGGTAAAAAGTTTACGGATTTTATTGAAAAACACGAGAAAATCTTCGTCATCGAACAAAACCGCGACGCCCAATTCCGAAGCGTGATGCTGATCGAATTGGGAACGAATCCCGATAAACTTATTTCGGTTCTGAATTACGACGGCACACCGATAACGGCGGATTTTATTTATAGTAAGATCAAGGAAAATTTATAAGATTTTGTTGATTACGGAGATTAAAAGCAATATTATTCAAGTTATGAACTATCACGATATAATTACAATTGAACCGGGCAAACGCGGAGGAAAACCTTGTATTCGCGGAATGCGTATGACCGTTTATGATGTGCTTGAATATTTGGCTTCGGGAATGACGGTTAAAGAAATTCTCGATGATTTTCCGTATCTGACGCACGAAGATATTTTGGCTTGTTTAGCTTACGCCGCTGACCGTGAGAAAAATTTACTGGTGGTGCAAGAGTGAGCTTAAATTTGCTTTTTGACCAAAATCTTTCGCCGAAACTTATCCGACAGCTTGAAGATTTGTATCCGAACTCCAACCATCTTGAGTTGTTAGGACTCGGAACTGCCGATGATGAAACGATTTGGGAACACGCTAAACAAAACGATTTTGTAGTTGTTACAAAAGATGCGGATTTTGCCGATTTAAGCGTTTTTCGAGGTTTCCCGCCAAAAGTAATTTGGATTAGACGCGGAAATTGCTCGACTAACGACATTAAAAGATTTTACGCGACCACCAAAGCGATATTGAAAATTTGATGACAGATTCGGATTCGGGCGTTTTGACATTGTTTTAATACTCTTTTTTAGATTTTTGCAAAAGAAACTAATTTTGGTTAAATGATTTTTTCAGTTAATTTCTATGGGAAACAAAATTAAATTGCCCGATTCATTTGAAACCGAACAAGAAGCAGGTGAATTTTGGGACAATCACAGCTTAGCGGATTTTACCGATTATTTAGAAGATTCGGACGATCAGATCGAAATAAAAGCCCGAGTTTTCGAGGTGCAAATTTCGGAAGACGTTTTTCGTAAATTACAACAGGAAGCCAAATCTTCGCACGAATCAGTTCCGAAGGTCGTTGACCAAATTTTGCGAAAAGAATTGACATCGGTTTAAGCGGTTAGGAGAAAAAATTGACTCACGTTTTAAAATTTATTGCTATATTTTTAGTGTTGGTTTCGCTTGTTAATTGTCGTGATTCTCAAACAGTTGTCTCTTCATCTGTAAAAAATTACGATAAAGAAATTATAGGCTCGTGGAATTTGAAAACCGTTAGTGGAAATAGTCCTGATAAAATCAGTATCAAGTCTTGGAAAATAGATTTTTCAGAAGATGGGAAATGGAACTATTCAGGTGAAATGACTGGTCAGTTTGAGGGAATGGAATTAAAAGGTTCTGGCACATATAAAATTAACGGAAAAGAATTTGAATATACTGCTGGAGAAAATAGTGGAAAATCTGCAATCGAAATAAAAGATAAATTTCTTGTATTATCGCCAGATCCCGTTATCAAACCTAATAGTGGAAAAGTTGATGTTAAAACTGTTTATGAACGAGCAAAATAATTTCAATAATTCAGTTCTTAAGAAAGTTTAACAATATCCTAATAAAAATCTATGTCATACGTTCGTTCTACATTTCGCCATCCGAATTTGCCCAGGAATGATCTGGGTTACACGGTTGATTATTATGAAGGCTCGCTTTCGACGCTTTGTGCCGGATGCGGACATGATTCGATCACGGCTTCGATCGCTCAGGCGTGTTTTGAACTCAATATCGAACCGCACAAGGTCGCCAAACTTTCGGGCATCGGCTGTTCGTCGAAAACACCCGCGTATTTTTTGAACAATTCGCACGGCTTTAACAGCGTTCACGGACGGATGCCTTCGATCGCGACGGGAGCAAATCTCGCCAACCGCGAATTGATCTATCTCGGAATTTCCGGCGACGGCGATACGGCTTCGATCGGCATGGGGCAGTTCGTCCACGTCATCCGCCGCAATCTCAATATGGTCTATATCGTGATGAACAACGGTTGCTACGGTCTGACGAAAGGACAGGATTCGGCAACCGCCGACCTCGGTTCAAAAAATAAAGCGGGCAACGTCAATCTTTTTGAAACCATTGACCTTTCGAGCCTCGCCATCGAACTCGGGGCAACCTTCGTCGCTCAAAGTTTTTCGGGCGATAAGGAACAACTCACGCCGCTCATCAAAGCCGCCATGCGTCATCCCGGTTTTGCGTTTTTAAATGTCATTTCGCCGTGTGTCACCTTCAACAACAACGCCGGTTCGACCAAATCCTACGATTACGTCCGCGAACATATCGAAGCGACCGCCGCGATTGATTTCGTGCCGATCTCGAAAGAAATAAAAACCGAATACGAAGCCGGAAGTGTCCAGACGTTAAAAATGCACGACGGTTCATTCATCAAACTCCACAAACTCGCCGAAGACTGGGATCCGACCGACAAATTCTCGGCCATCAACGCCGTCCAGAAAGCCAAAGCAAAAGACGAGATTTTAACCGGACTTTTATATTTGAATTCCGACGCCCAAAATTTTCACGGATTGCTCGAAACCAGCGACAAGCCTCTCAATTCCCTGACCGAAAAAGAATTATGTCCGGGTTCGCAAGTTTTAAAAGAGATAAACGACAGTTTTCGGTAATTAATGCCGATCAAGAGAGTAGAAACGGAACGCCGGCATCTTGCCGGCAACCAACGACCAAGCGTTGGAGCAAGGTTGATAAGCTGTAAATTTTTAGACGAACTTGAAACTTTTCGTGCTACACGCACTCATTGTCGCCAAGATGGACGGCGTTCCGTCCTTAAAACTCCTACTCTTGATTCGCATAATCAATATATTGAATTTTTTAAATTTTCGTTTGGTTTAATTTACGGAGAAACTAATGGGACTTTTATTATTAATACTATTTATAGCTTTTCCCCTCATCCTTTTAATAGTTTTGAATGCTATTCGGGTTTCCACAACATCATCTCTTTTTATCCAACTTCACGATAAATTGAATAACGATGTAATATTTCGAGAGGTCAGAAATATCTTAAACTGTGAAGCCGATTCACTTTCGCTAAATTCTAAAATTCAGGCAAATGACAATTTTGACAAATACATAAAATTTCTAAACTCGCTGGTAAGTATGGGAACGGTCGGTCGTTTCTCAAAATCCGAGTTAGAAACTTTGTTCGGCGAAGACTCCGAATTGTTGAAACGTCATCAAATAACCCGTAAATATATTATCGAACAAGGTTATGACAAATTAGCATCTGCCTTAAACCTAGATACAAAAGATTAAAAGTTTTCATTGAATGAAGAAATTTTGTTGTGATGAAATGAAAGAGCGGGCTGAATATGTTTGCCAAAAACATCGCGACCCGTTCGATTGTCCCGACCGTCTTATTTATTATTCAAAAAAGTTAAATGTATTTGGTTTGATAATTCACCGGCGGCGGAAGTTCGTTTCTGGAAATAAACTTCTGTCCTTTTTGCTCAGCGAAATTGAACGGGAAAAAAGCCTGAGAACATTTTGCCGTAAATTTTCCTCCCGTCTAATCTGAAAAACCCGAACTTCCGCAACAGAAAAAGTTCTTGTCAAAAAAGAATTTTCGATGGCATAATTCGCCTGTTCGATAAAATTTCGGAATTGGAATCAAAAAAATGCGGTCGGCGGTAACTTCGGGTCGGTTTTATTTTGTCATCGGTCAATGCTCGGCGTTGCTGTTTCGGTTTATCTTTATTTTAATTTTCTCGCTCACATCCGCTTTCGCCGAGCGGCTTCCGGTCAAGACCTACACGGTTGCCGACGGTCTTCTGCGGGATATCGTTTACCGCATCAAACAGGATTCCCGCGGCTTTTTATGGTTCTGCACGACGGAAGGCATCTCGCGGTTTGACGGCGTTTCGATGATGGGGTTTACCGTCCGCGACGGTTTACCGCACCGCTTTGCCAACGATTTTCTCGAAACAAAAAACGGCACGATCTACATCGCGACGGGCAAGGGGCTGGCCAGACTCAATCCGCACGGGCTACGCGGCAAGCCGGAAAATCCGCTGTTTACGGCATTCTTGCCCGGCAACAGACAGGCGGAAAATATCCGCGTGCTGTATGAAGACAGAAAAGAACAGGTGTGGGCGGGAACGAGCGACGGACTTTATAAAGTATTCGAAACGGACGGACGAATAAAGTTTGAAAATGTGCCGTTGGGCGAGCCGTTGAGTACATCGGGCGGAGCCATCGCCGCTCCGAGCCCGAACACGATCTCGATCTATGCGATCACCGAAGACCCGCTAGGCCGCCTGTGGCTGAGT
>JBGTRS010000268.1:6214-6513 GCA_041940665.1 Pyrinomonadaceae bacterium
CGGTTCGCTCTGGGTCGGCTCTTACGGGGGCGGGCTGTTCCGGCTTTTGCCCGACGGCCGGATCCGCCGCTATACCGCCGACGACACCGAAAAACTCGGCGACAACAAAATCACCGATCTGCTCGAAACCAGCGACGGACGGCTCTGGGTAAGCAAACGCAGTGATAAATTCGGCGGCGTCTGTCTGCTCGATACGGCGGAAATCGAACAGCCCGTCAAAGAATGCTACACGACCGCCGAAGGACTCGGCTCAAACTGGATCCGCGATTCTTTGCAAACGAGCGACGGTCAGATCTGGC
>JBGTRS010000269.1:0-6508 GCA_041940665.1 Pyrinomonadaceae bacterium
CAGTGCATGAACAAAGAATTTTTACCGGTGGATTCCATCATCGCCGAGTTCACTTGAAATTCCGCAAAAAGTTTTTCGCGCATTTCTGTTTCTTCTTTCTCCCCCATTGACGCCCATACATCAGTATAGATCACATCGGCACCAGAAATATCTGATTTTGGATCATTGCTGATTTCCACCGTAGATATACCGGTATCTTCAGCCAACTTAATTGTTTTTTGATCCGGTTCAAATCCTTCCGGACAAACACATTTAAAGTACATTGGGATACGGGCTGCTAGATGCAACCAGGAATGAACAATATTATTTCCATCACCCATGTAGACGATCTTGACATTTTCAATACTTCCCAGATGTTCCCACACTGTAAAAATATCAGCCATGATCTGGCATGGATGGTTATAATCTGTTAGGCCGTTTACCACCGGAATTGAAGCATATTCAGCAAGTTCAAGAATATGCTCATGCTCAAAAAGTCTCGCCATAATCATATCATTATACCCGCTGAATACGCGGGCAATATCTTTTATTGTTTCCCGCTTTCCAATCTCAATATCGCTGGGAGAAAGGTAAAGTGCATGTCCACCAAGGCGGGAAAATCCTGTTTCAAATGATACTCGTGTACGAGCCGATGGTTTAGCAAAAATCATTGCCAATGACTGATCCTTGAATGGTATATATTCTTCTCCGTTTTTCAGTTTGACCTTAATCTCCTTTGCTAACTCAAGAGTCTCCCAAACTTCTTCAGTATTAAAATCGGTAATATGTAAAAAATCTTTTTTCAACTTTACGTTCTAATTACTTAATCCACATTCTTTATAATATGTATTTACTCAAATCTTGATCTTCAACAATGTTTTTTAATTTATCATCAACCATTTTTATGATTTTCTCCTTAAATAATTTTTTTTACAGCGGAATTTTTATTTATAAAAACCTTTTTTACTTCTCCTTACGTCCCTGCGGTGTGTCGTTTGAATCGGGACTCGGAATAATATCCCGTTGATCGGGATCGCCTTCCGATTCGTTGCCACGCAAAAATTTGCGGACGACTTCATCCGATTCCTCGTTGGAACTTTCTTTAACTATTTCTTCAGCTTCCCAATCTTCCCTCTCTACATTCGGAATTTTTTCTTCATTTTGCTTTTTCATCTCTTTCTTTCATCCTTATAAAAATAGTAGGGTGAACTTCTGTTTCGAGTCCACCCTGAAAAGGTTGTTAGCTTTCAGCTTTTACCTTAAATTGCCAGTCGCGTTCTGCGGTGCGGATGCCGTGATCGTAAATTCCGAACCTTGTTCGATTTCGACATCGTCGCGTCCCTGTGCCAGAACCGTTCCGGCTCCGGCTCCGGCTCCGACGGCCGCACCGATCAAAGCACCTTCGCCACCGCCTAAGATCGCTCCGAGAATCGCTCCGACTCCGGCACCGATGCCGGCACGCTTGGCGGTTTTGCTGGTTTGATTGTTATCACGAACATCGCCTTCGTTATTAACGGTTACCTTTTCGCCGCTTGCCAATGTCACATTTTCGATCAATCCGGCAAACTGATAGGTCTGTCCGTTTCTCAAACGAATCGTATCGAAATCAAGCGAGACATTTGCCCGTCCCGAAAGAATTCCCGAACGCTTCGCCGATACCACGTGGCCTTCGATGATCGCACCGTTGTATGCTGATGGCGATGTAACTTCCATCGTGAATCTGTCGCCGTCTTTGACGGTTTTTGTGGAAATTTCACCCGTTCTCAAAACAGCCGTCAGTTGCGTTCCGTTCGGAATGACAAATTTTGCATTCGTATCCGGATTCAGAACCGGAAAATCCCGGATTCTGTCAAACTGTGCGGTTTGTTCGACTTTGTCATAAACACTTGCCACAGTTACTGATTCGTTTTCCTGCTGAAGATTTACCCGGCGAATAACCTTCAGACGATCATTTCCCATCGGCACAAAATTAACGTAAAAATCGTTCATTCGGTCACCTTCATAGTTTAGGGAAACACCGTCATAGGTCGTATTTGCCGTGATATTGACAGTTCTTCCGTTAGCCGTCGTTTCGGCTCTGGAAACACCGTCAGCCCGGAATGTAACTTTCGGAGCAACACTCGATGCCACCGTTATGTCCATATTGCGTTTTTCAATCGCAATCGCATCCGGCGAGATCAAGCGTCGTTTCAAATTATTTTCGACTCTCTGTTCTCTTCGCGGCGGATAAAGTTTGATGGCGTTTTCTACAACTACATCAACATTATCGCTCAAAGCCGTATTCAGACGGTAAGTTCCCGTCAGCATCGAATCGAACCGGGTCATCGGTTCATACTGTCTGTCCCAATTCCAACTGACCGCATAATAATTTGAAAGGGTATTCAAATCGGTTTTTAAAGACATCCATTGTCTTTCGGCTGAATACATCAAACGGTAATCCCGCATAAATGTGTCAATATAAGCCGCTTTATTTAAAACATCTTGAACATCTTCGTCAGTTGATTTGTTCGCTTCAAAGTTATCTCTTAAACGGTCGGTTGATTCTTCAAAGCCGGCGATATATTCAAGAATTGCCTCTTCACTCCTCGATTCATTCAGAACACTGCGGTCTAAAGCGGTGTTCATTTGACGTTTGTACACATCTGTTTTTGATTCGATCTGAGCTAAAAGCGATTTTACATTTGCCGCCGTAACCGTATATGCCAGACGATTGTCCACCGGCATCTTTGTCCAATCAAATGCCACGCTGTAATAACCGGCCAGAATGTCCAGGTCGTTTCGGATATTCGTCCAATTTCTCTGCGAAACATTCGTCAGTCTGTTATTGGTCATAAAATAATTGATCGAAGCCGCCCGACTCAAAACGTTTTCAACATCAGCCGTGACCGATTTTTTGGCATCAAAATTCTGCTTTAATCTGTCGGTTGATTTTTCAAATTCTTCGATATATTTAAAGATTTCGTCCTCTTTGTCAGTATTATTCAGGGTGCTTCTGTCCAAAGCCGTGTTCATCCGGCGTTTGAAATTGTCGGTTCTGTTTTCGAGTCTCGTCAAAACCGTTTGAACCTGGTTGTCCGTTACCCGATAAGGTTTCGTATAAACCGTCGTATTGTTTGTAACCGCCGCGTTCCAATCAAAACTGACGCTGTAATATCTGGCTAAAGTGTTGAGGTCGGTTTTCAAATATCCCCAACTTCTTTGTGATCTTGCGTCAAGACGATTCTCTTTCATAAAATTGTCAATCGCCGCCGCCCGGTTTAAAACGTCCGTTACGTCCCGGTCAACCGAGTTTCTGGCTTCGAATCTACGATTTAATTCATCCGTTGCATTTTCAAATGCATTGATGTAATTCATAATCGAATCTTCTCTGGCTGTATCGTCAAAACGGCTGTTATCCAAAGCTTTGTTCATATCGCGTTTAAATGTGTCGGTTCTTGCCTCAATTCTATTTAAAAGCGATTCGACGGTTCTGTCCGAAACTCTGTACGCTCTGACCGTTTGAGCTTCAACGACCGATCCGATCGAAATTATCCCCATAATTAAAAATAGTAAAGTTAACTTATTCGTAAAGTTCCTCATATTTACCTCCCAATTCTCGTTTTTACACATAGTTCTCGTTTATTAATTCCATCAGATAATTAGTGCAAGATGTATGCCAGCAGTGGAAAATATCGCTATAAACTGTATATTTATTAGATTTAAGAGATTATTTCTAATTTTTCAGAATATGGGTAAGACCGGGTGTTGTAGGAATTTAATACGGATTGTATGTAGTGATTTCAGAACTGTTAGGCGGGAAAAATGTCCATTTTTTAGGCACTTTGTTCTTTATGTTTGTAGGGCAGATAAACAATGAACTCCGTGCCTTTTCCTTTTCCTTTACTTTTGACTTTTATATCGCCTTTATGAAGTTTTATTATTTTCCGCGATATGGCCAGTCCGAGCCCCAAACCGCGGTATTTCCGGGTTGAAGAAGTGTCGGCTAGTCTGAATTTTTCAAATACATGCGGCAAAAATTCTTTTTCTATACCCTTACCGTTATCTTTTACAACGATCTTGATCTTGTGCTTTAATCTCTTGGCCGTGACTTCGATCTTTCCGCCCTCGGGCGTAAATTTAACGGCGTTGCGGAAAAGATTCATCAAGGCTTTATAAATCGCCTCTTCATCACATTCACAAACTTCACCGTTTAAGGTGTTGTCAACCGCAACCGTAATGTCTTTTTCTTTGGCGTGAATTCTTGTTTCGTTGACCGCCCTGTTTAAGATCATTGAAAACTTTGCCGGATCATGTCGCAATTGCACATCATCAGCAGAAATTTTCGTATAGTCTATCAACTTATCAACCAACTCCGTATGAGAATGAATCTGCTTTTCAATCGTCAAAAATGCTTTTCTTTTTGTCTTTTCCGGCAGATTTTCGCTTTGCAGAACCTTTGTCCAGCCGGCGATCGCATTTATCGGCGTCAAAAGTTCGTGAGAAATTACCGATAAAACTTCATTTTCGAATTTGTTCCCGGCATCGGAACTTTCACTGCTTTTTTTACATATTTTTTTATTCTTCTCTGACATCATAAACCCAAATTAAAATACCAAGTGCATATTTTCAATTTATTATGCTTTGCAAACTTTATGCCAACCAAACATCGCAAAAATTAGGTTTTTACCCGAGAAAGCCCTACAAAACGGCTGTAATCTGTCAAAAAACACCAGGATTGTGTAACGATACTTTACTTTTGTGTATGTTTTTATTGCACAAAAATTATTTATCTCCCGCATTAAAAAATCCCTCATTTGCATTCATAACCCATTATGTTTCAATGTTTTCCATTAATATCACATTGCGGCATCATATTTGCTTTAAGTAAATATGTCTTTATAAATTAGACATAAATAAAAAGAACTTAAATAGAATTTGGAGGAACAAAAAAGATGGATGAACGAGAAGGCACAGGAGTAAATTTAATTTGGGCAATAACATTTTTAATTGCTGTCGCTCTAATCGCCGGAGCAATTTATTATACGGGACTTTTAGGAGTTGGAAATCAGGATAAGGACATTGATGTTGATGTCAAACTACCAACCGCCGAAAAAGCAAATTAATTATAAAAAGAAATAAAAAAAGGTGCGATTCGCGAATCGCACCTTTTTTTATTTCTTATCATTAATGTTATGACGTTTTATCATTCCGTAAAGTCTCGGGCGATATAACCCCAAAAGATTGGCGGCGGCCTGTTTGTTTCCTTCCGTCTTTTTCAGAGCCGCCTTGACGACACCTTTTTCCAAACTGCTGAAAACATCGTTTTTTCCGTCATCTTCATCGCTATCTCTGTCTTCGGGAATTTTTTCGACGATCATTTCACCGACTTTTTCAAAAAACTCATCTTCCGATTCAAAACTCAAATCCAAACTTTCCTGTTTTGATTCAACGATCTCGTGCGGCATAAAACTCGTCGGTTCTTGTGCGGAATTCGCCGAAACAGCTAATGTTTGCGGCATTGACGGAATGTTTAAGTCCAGAACCTTACTGCCGTTGGTCAGCAAAACCGATCTTTCTATCACGTGCTGTAATTCACGGACATTTCCCCGCCAGTTATAATTCAGCATTTTGTTGTACGCGTCCTTTGAAAATTCTCTGATTTCCTTGCTGTATTTATCGTTATAAATTTTCAGGAAATGTTCGGCCAGCATCGGCACGTCTTCCATCCGCTCCCTGAGGGGCGGAATCTGAATTTCGATTGTGTTTATCCGGTAATAAAGATCCTCTCTCAAACTGCCGTCCTTGATGGCTTCGAAGGGCCGGCGGTTGGTTGCCGTGATCAGACGAAAATCCGCCTCAATCGGAGTTTCACTGCCGACGCGGTAATATGATTTTTCCTGCAGAACCCGTAAAAGTTTCGGTTGCAGATCGAGCGGCATTTCGCCGATCTCGTCAAGCATCAAACTTCCGCCGTTCGCTTTCCCGATAAATCCGTCACGATCGCGGCTGGCTCCCGTAAATGAACCTTTGATATGACCGAAAAGTTGCGACTCGATCAATTCTTTCGGTAAAGCCGAGCAATTTACTTTGATAAACGGTTTCTTCGATCTTTTGCTTTTGAAATGGATGGCGTTGGCAATAACCTCTTTACCCGTTCCCGATTCTCCCAGGATCAGAATGTTGGCATCTGAATCGGCGACGCTTTCGATCAGTTGAAAAATCTGCTGCATTGATTTACTTCCGCCGATGATGCCCTGATATGAGGTAACATTTGAAAGTTGTCCGCGTAACTGGGCGGCTTTGGTCGCCTCGACCGCTTTTGAAGCCGACCCTTCGCCGGTAATCATTATGATTTCCGTATCGGCCTGAATCGCTTTACATTTTTTGACGAACTCGATTCCGTCAATCCCGGGCATATTCAAGTCGGTCAAAATAATGTCAAATTCAATCTCTTCAACGTATTCCAATCCCTTGCTTCCGTTGGCGGCTGTTTCGACCTCAAAATCTTCCGACTCCAAATGAAAACGCATCAAATCCAAAGTTGCAATAT
>JBGTRS010000270.1:0-6494 GCA_041940665.1 Pyrinomonadaceae bacterium
TCAGTTCATTTATCGCCGGTTTGCTGGCACCGAAGGGTTTGGAATTTACGATCTATGCGGCGATCTCGTCGGCCGTCGCCGTATACGGAATCGGGCGTTACCGGAGCCGTCAATCCGTGACGACCGCCGGGATTATGGTCGGTGCGGCAAGTGCTTTGACGGCCATCGCTCTGCTCGGTTTTACTCAACAGCCGTTTATTTTGAATACGGTTTTGTTGGCGGTCAGTTGCGGACTCGCCAGCGGTTTGATTACGGCAGGCGTCACCGCTGTCTTTTTGCCCATTTGCGAAACATTTTTCGGGATTTTAACCGACGTCAAATTGCTGGAACTTTCAAACGCCGACCTGCCCGCCCTCGGTCAACTGGCTCTCAGGGCTCCCGGCACAAACCAGCATTCCCACGCCGTCGGTCAGCTTGCCGAAGAAGCCTGCCGGAAGGTCGGAGCCAACGGCTTATTAGCCCGAATCGGAGCGTTATACCACGACATCGGGAAAACAGCCGCACCGGAGCATTTTGTCGAAAACCAACGCGGCACGAATCCGCACGATAAATTAAAACCCGCTCAAAGTGCGAAGATCATCATCAGCCACGTCACCTACGGGGCGAAACTCGCTAAAGAGATGGGTCTGCCGGCCCGAATCGTGGATTTTATCCCGCAGCATCACGGCACGAGAACTCTGCATTATTTCCTGACGCGGGCAAAAGAGGAAGCCGGAAAAGGTGAAGATATTGTCGAGAACGATTTTCGCTATCCGGGACCGAAACCGCAATTTAAGGAAGCGGCGATTATGATGATCGCCGACAGTTGCGAAGCCGCCTCGCGTTCCTTAAGCGAACCGACACCGGAGAACATACGCTTTATCGTGACGAAGATCATTGACGCGATCCTCGCGGACGATCAGTTAAATGAATGCGATCTGACCCTGCGGGAATTGACCGTCATCCGCGAATCTATGATCAAATCGCTCGTTTCGATCTATCATTCGAGAGTTGATTATCCGGGCTACACGCCGCCGACAAAATCTATGCAGAACATAATCATCCCGAAAGAAGATGTCGAGCAACGCGGAATGCGTTACGAAAACCCGGCGGACATACCGATCGGCATCGGCGGCGAAGTCGAAGATGAAGCGATCAACCGCTCGATTCAGCCGGATATCAAAGAAGCGGAAGATGTTTTCGAAGAGGAAAAAGATAAGGTCGAAGCAAAAACAGCGGATTGATTTTAACAGATCTCGTCCACATAACTGCGTAAGGCTTTGAGAGCTTTCGCCAGATCGTCCTGTCTGATCAAAATATGGTCGCGTGAAAATGAAGAGATCGGCAGGATGGAGATTTCCGCCTCCGCTAAAATTTTAGCAATCTCAGCTATAAATCCGACGACATCGAAATCGAGCTCGACATCAAAACTCATCAGCCGGAAATTTCTTTCAATTTTTGCATCTCGCACCGCGTATTGAATCGTGCCGAAGTCTATTTCATCAAAAACGAGCGTAACTTCCCATTTATCCTTAAAAACCATAAACGGCGAAGTCATCCGCGGAGATAATTCCGGGCTTTGCAGAAGATTTTTCCAGGCTTCGTGGGTGAGAGAAATAACATTGAAGGTTTCGGGCAGAACTTCGATCTTTGTGTTTAAAAGTAACTGACTAATGTTATCGGAACTAAGGGGTTCATTTTGTTTGTAATCTGTTTCTTTTGTATTGTTTTTCAAGTTTCTACCTTTTTGCATCGAGTTTTTGTTTATCCCTTAATTCCTTAACCTTTTTCAGATCGGCCATTGATTTTTCTTTTTGTCCGAGTTTTTCAAAGACTTTTGCTCGTTCTTCAAATGCGATCGCGAGATGCGGATTTTTTGAAATAGCATTTTCAAACTCTTTCAGGGCTTCTTCAAACTGTCCTTTTGCCGTATAAATAAGCCCTAAATTTAGATAAACTTCCGGCAAATCGGCGTAAAGTTTTTTAACTTTTAGCACGTCCTCCAACGCCAGATCCAATTTATTTTGCTTTATTCGCAGCAAACCCCGGTTGTTCGTCGCCAATAAATGTTCGGAATCCAGAGCTAATGCTTGATTAATATCTTTTTCGGCCAGAACCAATTTATTCTGTCTTAAATATCCGTACGCACGATTGTTGAAAATCATCGCATCATTTTTCTCAAACTTGATCGCCTGATCGGAAATTTTTACGACGTTTTCAAAATCCTCTAACTTAAAATAAATATAAGATTTCTGAATATACGCACCGATAAACGCCGGGGCTAACTTTAAAACCTTATCCAATTGAAGTAATGCCGATTGATATTCATTTTGTTCTTGGTGATATTTTGATTTCAGCATCAGACCGTTTATCGAGTTCGGTTCATTTGCCAGCATTGAGTTTATATCTTCTAAAGCCTGTTCAAAATTCCCCTGCGAAATATGTAAATCGCCTCTTGTGTACAGCACTATTTCATTTTTCGGATCCAATTCGATTGCTGTCGTGTAATCAATCAAAGCCATTGTGTATTGTTTTTTATCCGCGTAAACTCTTCCCCGCCAGAGATACAGTTCCGAATCTTTCGGTTTCAGTTCGATCGCTTTTGTATAATCCGTAATGGCTGAATCAAACTTTTTCAAACTCCAGTAGGTTGCCCCTCGATTGACATAACCGGAAACATTGGCCGGTACTAATTTGATCAAAATTGAAAAATCCGGTAAGGCTTCTTCATATTTTTTCAAATGGACATAACTCATACCGCGAAAGTAATGAAACGGCGGAGTGTTCGGAATAAGTTCGATGGCTTTATCAAAATCGTTTAAGGCCTTTTCATATTGTCCCAGATCAAAAAAGGCCAACCCGCGGCTGTAATAGGATAGGCTAAAGCCCGGAGATTCTTTTATAATTTCATTAAATAATTCGATTGCTTTTTCGTTATCGCCGTTTTGCCGAATTTTTTCGGCTGCGGTTGCTCTTTCTTCAATCGAACCTGATTTTTTCTGAATTGTTTCCTGAGCCTCAAAGTTGAATGCAAACAGTATAAAAACCAAAACGAAAAAGATGTAAGAATTCAAGAATTGTTTTTTCAACATTCCGGCAAATCTCCCGATTTTTTTTAGTCTGTATGAATCGAATCAATTAAATTTGTCAGTTTCTAAATTTCCACAACGGTCGGAACAATGACGGGTTTCGAACCCGTTTCCTGTTTGATAAATCTTTTCAGATGAATCCGCAAATTCTCGGCGATCTGTTTTTTGTTGCTTAAATCCTGCGGCGACATATTTTCAAAAGCCTCCGCCACGGTATCTCTCGCACTTTGTAACGTTCCGTTTAACGGATCAATGCCGGAAACCCCCTTGATCTTGATCTTCGGTTTGGATTTTAAGGTTTTTGTGTTCTTATCTATCGTGACGACCAGCGAAACAACGCCGTTGTAAGCGAGTTTTCTTCTTTCCGAAACGGTTTCGTATTCGATCTCGCCAAAGCCTGCGTCGTCTATAAAGGTTTTTCCGACATCGTTGTTTTCAATGACTCTCGCCGAATCTTCGGTCAGTTCCAGAACATCGCCGTTTTCGATCAGCACGACTCGGTCTTCGGAAAAGCCGAGATGATTTTTGGCAAATTCCTTATGACGAAAAAGCATCCGGTATTCGCCGTGGATCGGCACCAGAAATTTCGGTTTGGCCGTTTCGGTCATAATTTTTATGTCTTCCTGCGAAGCGTGTCCCGAAACGTGGATCAGACGGCGTTTTTCTTCGATGATGTTGCCGCCGCGTCGGTAGATCGCACCGATCATTTTTGAGATCTTTCTTTCATTACCCGGAATGATCCGTGCCGACAAGACGATCGTGTCGCCTTTTTCGATTGCTAACCCTTTGTAACTTTGTGTTGCCAGATTCCACAGAACAGCCCTTGATTCGCCCTGCGAACCCGTGATCAGATAAACGATGTCTTTATCGGAAACTTTGCGGGAATCGCTCAGATCAATCAAAGTGTCGGGCGGAACATCCAATAAATTTAGTTCCGTAGCGATCTCGACGTTTTTCATCATCGAACGCCCGAGCACGCAAACTTTTTTATCGAAATCGGCCGCCAAGTCCAGAACGATCTGCAAACGGTGAAGCGAAGATGAAAATGTCGTCACGAAAATTCTGCCCGCCGCCGTTTCAAAAATCTCTTCAAACGCCGGAATGACATCTTCTTCCGAAGGCGTTCGGCCCGGCACGGTCGCATTGGTCGAGTCAGCCAGCAGTGCCAGAACGCCCTCATCGCCGTATTTACCCAAAGTTTTCAAATCGTATGGTTTGCCGATGATCGGCGTATCGTCAATTTTATAATCGCCCGTGTGGATCAGAGTTCCGACCGGCGTTTTGATCGCCAATGAAAAACAATCCACCAGAGAATGTGAAGCGTGGATAAACTCGACCTCGAAATTTCCGACCTGGCGGACATCATTTGCTTGAACCCGATGAAGCAGAACTTCTTCAAGCATCTTATGTTCTTCGAGTTTGCGTTCGATGAAGGCCATCGTCAAATTTGAAGCATAAACCGGCAGATTGAATTTTTTCAGAAAATACGGCGTCGCCCCGATATGGTCTTCGTGACCGTGGGTTAAGAAAAGGGCGGTCAGATATTCTTTATACTCATCCAAAAAATCGAAATTGGGAATCGAAATGTCTACGCCGTATGGTGTTTCTTCGGGAAAACCCATTCCGGCATCAACGACGATCATCTCGTCCTTGTAACGGATGCCCATACAATTCATTCCGAATTCGCCGATGCCCCCCAGAGGTATGATTTCTAATTTACTCACAATAAACCTACTCTAAATATATTTTTTTTCAGCATTTAGTTTAACATATCGGCTAACAAAGTTCATTCAACTTTTTCACCGCAGTGCGGACAAACGACCTTTTCGATCAAGCCCGCCTTTTCCAATCTCTGTTTTTCCAGTTCCTCGACAAAACTCGCTCCCAGAATCCCGGTCGGCAAAGCGAACATACCGATTCCCAAAATGGCGATGACCGCCGCAAAAATTTTTCCAAGTGTCGTGATCGGATAGACATCGCCGTAACCGACCGTCGTTAACGTGACGATCGCCCACCACATCGCACTCGGGATATCCGGAAAATTCTCTTTTTGTGCCTGATGCTCGGCATAATACATAAATGAAGCCGACAGAACCATCATCACCAGAACGATCGAAGCCGTCACGATCAGTTCTTCCTTACGGTTTTTGAGAACCTTTCCAAAAAGGGCGAATGAGGCGGAATATCTGACCAATTTCATCAAACGCAACAGCCGGAAAACCCTGAGCATCCGAATCACACGCATATCGAAGGTGATAAAAGTCAGATAAAAAGGCAAAATCGCCAGAAGGTCAATGATCGCCATCGGCGTAAAGATATATTTTAACCTGCCCCAAAAGGGTTTTGAAAACTTTCTCTGACTGGTCGAAGCCCAAACCCTGCCGATGTATTCCACCGTAAAAACAAAGACGGAAAAAACTTCGAACCAAAAGAAATACAGTCGAAATTGGCTCTGGATCGAATCAACCGTTTCGAGGATAACCGCCGCCGTATTGAGCAAGATCAGGATCAAAATAAAAACATCGAAATAATCCAGAACCTTCTTCGGTTTATCCTCGTGCTCGGTCGCTTCCAGAATTTCCCAAACTCTTTCCTTAAATGACTGTCCGTTTTTATTGGTTTCTAAAGCCATGTTTTCTAGATTTGTTGCCCGGTGATCTTATAAATTCTCAGCCAATCTTCTATTGATAGTGATTCCGCTCTTTGTTTTATTTCGATCTGTGTATCTGCGAGAATTTTGATAATTCCTCCGTTTTTATCAAATCTCTCTTTCAAATCTCCATCGGCATTTTTCAGATTATTCAAAATTGTCTTTCGTTTTTGCCGGAAACCGAGGCTGACCAATTCTCTGAACAATTTCTCATCCAAAATCTGCCCGTTTTTTTTCGGAAGCAAACGCAGAACCGCACTCGTTACTTTCGGAACGGGACGAAAAGCGTTCGGCGGAACATCGAAAAGTTTTGACGTTTCAAAATAAGCTTCGATCAAAACGGTCAAAAAACCGCGTTCTTTATTTCCCGCCTCAGCTGTGATTCTTTCAACCACCTCTTTTTGCAGCATCAGAACCAGTTCGGAAAAGGAATTTCGATATTGGATAAGATGCTGTAAGATCGCCGTCGAAATGTAATACGGCAGATTCGCAACTAATTTTGATGTTTGATCTTCGGTCTTCGGGCTTTGGTCTTTGATTAATTTTTCAAAATCAACTTCCAAAGCATCTTGCTCGATCAGAAAAAAATTTTCATAATCTTTGAATTCTGCCTGCAAAACCGGAATCAAATCTCTATCAAGTTCGATTGCCAAGACTTTTCCGGCTCGTTCGACAAGTTTTTCAGTTAAGGCACCGCGGCCGGCTCCGATCTCGACGATCAAATCATTTTTCGTAAGGTTTAGAGAGGAAATTATTCTTTCAATATAATTTCGGTC
>JBGTRS010000271.1:0-6487 GCA_041940665.1 Pyrinomonadaceae bacterium
TCGGCAAAGTGGTTTATGAAAAAGCGAGATTTCCCGAAGCCATAAAAATTTTCAACGAAGTTTTGAAAGATGCCGAGGCCTCCGACGACAAATTGGGACAGGCAAAGGCTTATTGGGGGTTGAGTTTTTCGCAATTTGAAAACGGCGAAACCAGAAGTTCACTGGAAAGTTCGAAAGAAACAGTTCGTCTGGCAGAAGCGATTGATTCCGGTTTGATTGAAGAAAAACTTTTTTTGCAGTCATCCGGTTGGTATCGGCAGGGAAGAGCTTTGCTTTCGCTCGGAAGTTTTGATGAAACGATCGCCTGTGCGGAAAAAGCTCTGGAAATATCAAATAAAACAGGGGTAGAAGGCCTGCTGGCAAAAGCCAACAGTCTGCATCTGCTCGCTTCGGCAAATTTGTTTTTGGGACGATTCGATGAAGCTGAGAAATTTGAAAAACAGGAGGTTGAAATCTCGCGGCGGATCGGTGATAAAAGAACGCTCGGAAACGGTCTGAACAGTCTCGGCGTGCAGTCATATATGCGGGGCGACGGAAAAAAAGCTCTTGCATATTACCGGGAAGCTCTCGAAATAGCCCGCGAGGTCGGTAATAAAACCGGCGAAATAATGATCCTGAGCAACATCGGCGGAGCGAAAGTTTATCTGGAAGAATATGAATCGGCCGAAGACGAACTGAAATCTTTGATCGAGGAGGTCGGCGATCGCGGACATTTTTTGGTTCCCGAAATGTATCGCTTTTTAGCCGAAGCTTTGATCGGGCAAAATAAATTTCAGGAGGCTTTGGAGATTGCCGGAAAATCATTCTATTTGTCGAAAGAGTCCGAGAATCAGGAAATGATCGCCGAAGCCTGGCGTGTTTTAGGGATTATTTCTTCGGGTTTAAGAACAGATATTTCGATCGGGGAAAAATCTTTGAGTGCCTCCGAATGTTTTCAAAAAAGTCTGGAGATATTTAAAAATACGGGAATGAAAGCCAATTACGCTCAAACTCTACATAATCTGGCTCGGTATGAAAAACAGAGGGGCGATACGGAAAAAGCCGAGGGGTTATTTCTTGAATCAGCAAAATTATCCGAACAGCTCAAGGTTGATACGGAAGCAAAAAACATCTATTTCAAATAGAAGCGGAAAGGCTGTTATCATTCTATTTATGAGTAAAACTATTAATGAATTATTTGATCTGAAGGGAAAAACCGCGATCGTCACGGGCGGTTCGCGGGGGATCGGCAAAGAAATGGCGGAAGGACTGGCCGAAGCCGGAGCGAATCTGATGCTCTGTGCGAGACGCGAGGAATGGCTCACCGAAACGGTCGAGGAATTTCGCGGGAAGGATTTTCACGTTCACGCCAAACAGTGCGATGTTTCCAAGCCGGACGACGTGCAGGCGGTCGTCGATGAAACGGTCGGGCAGTTCGGCAAAGTGGATATTCTGATAAACAATGCCGGAGTTTCCTGGGGCGAAATGCCGGAGACGATGCCGCTTGATAAATGGCAGATGGTTTTGGATGTCAACTTGACGGGCTGTTTTTTATTCGCTCAATCCGTCGGCAAAGAAATGCTCAAACACAAAAGCGGTTCGATCATCAATATTACTTCGATTTCGGGAATGACCTCATCGGCCAACGGCCCTTTCTACGCCGGCTATGTCGCCAGCAAAGCGGGGTTGATCGGTTTAACGAGAGAATTGGCCGCAAGTTGGGGACGCCAGGGAATCCGCGTCAACGCCATTGCTCCGGGCTTTTTTCACTCACGCCTGGCCGATAAAGTTATTGATCTTTATGAAAGAACGATTCAAGAAAACAATCCGATCCCGCGGATCGGCCAAGAAGGCGAACTCAAAGGCACAGTTGTTTTTCTCGCTTCGGAAGCATCGAGTTACATTACCGGACAAACGATTGTTGTTGACGGCGGAATGACGGTGTAGATAGTTGCGGAGTTACGGAGTTACGGAGTTACGGAGTTGCGGAGTTGCAGAGTTACAAAGTTGTAGAGTTACCTTATGTATCAAACTCTGCAACTCTCTAAACTCTGGCAACTCCGCAACTTTATAAAAAAGATATGTCTAAATTCAATGGATTTGAAGAAATAAAGGCTTGGCAGAAGGCTCACGAGGTTACATTGATAATTTATAAAATCACTAATAATTCTACTTTCTCGAAAGACTTTGGTTTAAAAGACCAGATTCGGCGTTCAGCAGTATCAATAACGGCAAATATTGCGGAAGGACACGGAAGAAAGAGTAATGTCGAGTTTGCAAATTTTCTGAACATTGCTCGTGGTTCAGTTGCTGAAACTCAATCGCATCTTTACGTTGCTGTTGGTTTGGATTACATTAGTAAAAAAGAATTTGAACAAATTTATCAGATATTGACGGAAATTTCTAAAATGACTCTTTCTTTGGCAAAATATCTGCGAGAGTCTAATTAAAAGTTACGGAGTTACAGAGTTATGGGGAGTTACGGATAGTTGCAGAGTTACGAAAAGTTTCGGAGTAATAAATGTTTATACGAATCATTTCAACTGTTTGTAACTTTCAGCAACTCTGCAACTATCCGTAACTCTGCAACTCTGCAACTTCCTGTAACTCTGCAACTATTAAAAAATTATGGAAAATAATGTTACTTCTTTAAATCTCGCTCTGGTCATCGAACAGCACGCCCGTCTGACACCCGAAAAAGAGGCGGTGGTTTTTGCGGAAAAACGGATCAGTTACGGCTCGCTCAATGCGATGGCCAACCGCGTGGCAAATGCTCTCACGGAAATGGGCATCGGACACGGCGACAAGGTCGCTTTGAGTTGTCCGAATCTGCCGTATTTTCCGTTTATCTATTACGGCATCTTAAAGGCCGGGGCGGTTGTCGTGCCCTTGAATGTTTTGTTTAAAGGCCGTGAGGTCGCCTATCATTTGGATGATTCGGACGCGAAGGCGGTTTTTGTATTTGAAGGCACGCCGGAATTGCCGATGGCGAAAATGGTCAAGGAAGGATTCGATCAGGTTGACTCCTGCGAGCATCTGATCGTCATGCGAACCGATCCGACCGATGCGACACCTTTTGAAGGACATAAAACTCTAGCGGCGATTACCGCCGATAAGCCCGTGACGTTTGAAAGCTTTCCGACCGACCCGATGGATACCTGTGCGATTCTTTACACCTCCGGCACGACCGGAACGCCGAAGGGAGCGGAACTTTCGCATTTGAATGTTTTTCTTAATTCGGTTGTCGCGTTTAATCTGCACGTTCCCGGACTCGATTATACGGATGGCGAACAGAAAACCTGTCTGATCACACTGCCGCTTTTTCATACGACCGGGCAAACCGCTCAGATGAATGCTCAGATGTTTGCCGGACACCGCATTGTTCTTCTGCCGAGATTTGAACCGCACACGACTTTGGAAGCGTTCAGAAACGAAAGAGTGAATTTCTGGACGGGTGTCCCGACGATGTATTGGGCACTTCTCAAATACGTCGAAGAAAACGATATTGATGTAACGCCGTATAAAGAAAGCGTGGAGATCTTAAGTTCGGGTGGTGCTCCGATGCCGGTCGAGGTGATGAAAAAATTTCAGGATTTATTTGAATGTCAGATTCTGGAAGGCTACGGTTTGTCGGAAACTTCGCCGATCTCGAACTTTAATCATCCGCAAAACGGGGCGACGCCCGGTTCGGTCGGCAAAGCCGTTTTCGGTGTCGAAGTCCGTTGCGTTGATGACGACGATAACGAGGTTCCACGCGGGACACGCGGTGAGGTAGTGATGCGTGGACACAACATTATGAAAGGTTACTATAAACGTCCCGAAGCGACCGCCGAAGCATTTAAGAACGGGTGGTTTCATTCCGGCGACATCGGAATTATGGACGAAGACGGCAACCTTTCGATCGTTGACCGCAAAAAAGAGATGATCCTGCGTGGCGGCTACAACGTCTATCCGCGGGAACTCGAAGAAGTGATGATGACGCACCCGGCCGTGTCGCTCGTCGCCGTTATCGGCGTACCGGACGAAAAACTCGGTGAAGAAATAAAAGCCTTCGTCGTCAAAAAACAGGGGGCGGAATTAACGGAAGAAGAATTCACCGACTGGTGCAAAGAACAATTCGCCGCCAACAAATATCCGCGTTTCGTCGAATTCCGCGACGCTCTGCCGATCGGCGGAACGGGCAAGATTCAGAAACGGGCCTTAAAAGAGGAAATCCAATAACATTTAACATTTATCATTGACCATCGAACATTTGGTTGGTTGATAAATGTTAAATGATGAATGTTAAATGATAAATGTAAAAGTTTTATTTTTCGGTGCGACGGCGGATTCGATCGGCGAAAGGGAAGTTGAAGTTTCGTTCGGCGAAAACACGAACGCCGAAAATGCCCTCGAACAAATTTTTAGAGAGTATCCGAACTTAGCCAAAAATCACGATGTAAAATCCCTGCATTTTTCGGTCAATCAGGAATATTCGAGCGGCGATGAAATTATCCGAGACGGCGACGAACTGGCTGTCTTTACGGCAGTTTCGGGAGGATGAACTCATTTATCATTTATCATTGAACATTTAACAGGTGATAAATGATAAATGATAAATGATAAATGATAAAAAGTTTTTTTGAAATCACCGAAAAACCGCTCGATGTCGGCAAGATTGCCCGTCGCGTTGTTCTTCGGACGTGCGGGGCGACCGTAACTTTGGACGGTTATGTCCGGCAATTCACGAAAGGACGCGAAACGGAATATCTCGTCTATGAAGCATATGAACCGATGGCTTTAAAGGAGATGGAAAAGCTCATCGAATCCGCTCACGAACAGTTTGACGTTGCCAATATCGGGATAGTTCACCGCGTCGGAAAACTGGAGATCGGCGAAACGAGCGTCGTCATATCGGTTTCCGCACCGCACCGGCGGGCGGCTTTTGAGTGTTGCGAATGGCTCATCAAAGAATTAAAACGCACCGTGCCGATCTGGAAAAAAGAAGTTTACGCGGACGGAGAAATCTGGATCGAAGGTGAATAGGTTAAAATATAGTGAGGAAATTGCGTGTCACTTTGCGTTCTTTCATAATTTTTTTATTTCGCGGCCTTTTTGGACTTCAATTTCTTTTCCATTTCTAAAATTGTGTGAGTCGTCTGCAAAACCGTATCGGGGTTTAAGCTGATCGAATTAATGCCTCTTTCGACCAGAAACTCCGCAAATTCGGGGTAATCCGACGGTGCCTGGCCGCAGATACCGATCTTTTTGCCGTTGCGGATGGCGGCTTCGATCGCCATCGCGACCATTTTTTCGACCGCTCCGTTTCGCTCGTCAAAGAGATGGGCGACCATTTCGGAGTCGCGGTCTAATCCCAGAGCAAGTTGCGTCAGATCGTTCGAGCCGATCGAATAGCCGTCGAAAACTTTCAGGAATTCATCGGCAAAAACGACGTTAGCAGGGAGTTCGCACATCGCGTAGATTTCGAGATCGTTTTCGCCCTGCTTCAAGCCGAACTCCGCCATCAATTTAATGACCTTTTCGCCTTCTTCGACCGTGCGGACGAACGGGATCATCGCTTTGACGTTGGTCAAACCCATATCTTCGCGGACTCTCTGCATCGCCTGGCATTCGAGCCGAAAACCGGCCTGATAGCGTTCATCGTAATAACGCGACGCACCGCGAAACCCGAGCATCGGATTTTCTTCCTCGGGTTCAAATTCGCCGCCGCCGATGAGCCTTGCGTATTCATTTGATTTGAAATCCGACATACGGACGATGACGGGCTTTGGATAAAACGCCGCCGCGATCCGGGCGATGCCTTCGGCGAGTCGTCTGACAAAAAATTCACGCGGGTCTTCTTCGCCGATCTTGTTTGCGATGGTGTCTATGTCGGCTTGTTTCTTTAAGTTCGGATAATTGATAAGAGCCATCGGATGGATGCCGATGTGATTATTGATAATGAACTCGAGCCGGGCTAAACCGACGCCGTCATTCGGATACATCGCCGCCGCAAACGCCCGGTCGGGATCGCCGACGTTCATCATAACCTGTGTGTTCGGTCTTTCCTTGCCGTCCTCGATAACGGTTTTTTCAACCTCGAAATCTATGTTGCCGTAATAGACGTTGCCGACCGCCCCTTCGGCACAGGAAACGGTCGCGTTCGTGCCGCTTCGCAATACTTCGGTCGCGTTCTCCGTTCCGACGATGCAGGGCAGACCGAGTTCGCGGCTGATGATCGCACTGTGACAGGTTCTCCCGCCGCGGTCGGTGACGATTGCCGAAGCCCGTTTCATAATCGGCTCCCACGCCGGATCGGTCATCGAAGTGACCAGAATATCGCCGGCCTCGAAATCCTTTAATTTATCGGGATCGAGCAGAACGTGAATTTTTCCCGATCCGATCTTTTCGCCGACGGCAACACCCGTAACGAGCGGCGTTCCGTGATTTTCGGAAAGTTTGTAAGTTTCGATAAAATTTGTTTCTTTTTGTGCATGGACGGTTTCGGGGCGTGCCTGAAGAACGAAAA
>JBGTRS010000272.1:0-6432 GCA_041940665.1 Pyrinomonadaceae bacterium
GATTTTGTTGTTGTTAATATACCATTTGTAGATAATGTGGATGAATATATACCAGTAGTTCCTTCTATTGTGCTTGCAACTAAACCTGCGGCAGCATATCCATTTTATCCTTGATTCTCGTCAGAAAAACCGGATTTGAACCGTCCCGATTCAGACGCAAAATGCCGTAAAATCCGTCGGCCGTTTTTCCCGTCGTCAAAAGATATTTATTGTCGGGAGTAATATATGCCCCCATATTCCAGCCGTTGTTGGTGATCTGTTTGACGTCTTTTCCTTCAACATCAGCCGAATAGATATTGACGTCGTTGCCTTCAAGTTTTGAATAAAAAATCCGGCCGTCTTCAGCTTGCGAAATATCAGTGAAGTTCAAAAGTGTTTCGGTTTCAGGTGAAATTTGATTTGCCTTTTTCGATTCTATATCAATATTCCAAATGCTTGAAACGATATTTGCCTTTGATGCGACAAGCGTTTTGGCATCCGCCGAAACATCCAGAGTATTGTAATTGCTCGTGTCGTTCGTCACCCGCGAAACCGTGCCGTGCGGATAGGAGAGAAAATAGATCTGCTTTGTTTTATCGGCACTTTTTCCGCCGATAAAAAGAATTCCCGAACCGTCCCTGAGCCATTTTGCTCCTTGCACAACCCGCCAGCCGTCGTTATTCAAAACTTTGAATTGTTTGGAAGATGTCGCCTCTTTCGATATTTCAACGTCAACCGTGCCGAGATACAATGTTTCATTTGCTTCGCCCGTTTTTCCCATCGCCGCCAGAAATATATTTTTTCCGTCCGGCGACCAATCCAAACCGACCAAGGATTGAAAACCCAAATCTTTATTGGAAACCAATTCCCGTAAATTCCAACTGTCAACATCAGTGATAATTACCCGGGCGATATTTTCCGCCGCGTTCAGACGCAAAAATGCGAACCTTTTTCCATCGGGCGAAAAGGTTATGTTGGAATGAATGTTTTCACCGATCTTTTCGACCCGTCCGCCGATGACCGGAACTTTATAGAGCGTTCCGTCCGCGTTTTTTTCGATCGTGAAATAGATAAAATTTCCGTCAATGGAAAATTGCACGGATGTAAATTGACCATTTTCGGGTTGGGCTAATTCGACTTCTTTTTTCGAATCGAGTCTGTGAAGCGTTAAAATCGGGTTACTACTGAAATCTTTGACGTAGGCGATGGTTTTTCCGTCTCCTGAAATCGCCACCAGATCGGCGTTTTTATCCTTCGTTAAAGGTTCGACCTCGATTTCCCCGAACGGCGAACCGCTTGAAAGAAAAGGAATTTTGGCTTGTAGTGCCGGATAATAATACCAGATGCCGAATCCGGCCAGCCCGATGAGACCGGCGAGAAACAGAAAAACGGGAACGATGATCAAAGCCGTCCAAGCCCAGTAATTTTTCTTTTTGCCGGATCGAACGGTCGTGTGTTTGCCTTTCTCTGTTTCGACCTTTCTCGCGGCTTCTGTTTCCTGAATGATCGTTTCTTCGCGGCTTTCGTCGGGTTTGTGATAGTTTGAATTTTCATAACGAACCGTTTCGTTTTCCCTCGTATTTTCAGCTTTCGGAACATTCAACCCGTGCAATTCGAGCAGTAAGTTTTGGATATTCTGAAAGCGGTCTTCTCTGTTTTTTTCAAGAGTTTTGCCGATGACCCTTTGCAGATTTTCGGGAATATTTTTGTTCAAGTGACGCGGCGGCGGCGGCTGACTCTGCAAAACCAATGCGATTGAGTCGCTGATCGTTTTGCCACTGAAGGGACTTTTGCCGGTCAGCATTTCGTAGAAAACGACACCCAAACTCCAGATGTCGGTGCGTTCGTCCATCTTTTCCCCGCGGGCTTGTTCGGGCGACATATACTGGACGCTGCCCATAATCATTCCTTCTTTGGTCTCGACGAGTTGAGCGGTTTTGCCCTCACTTTCGATCTCAAAAACGCTTTTTTTCGCCAGTCCGAAATCGAGGATCTTCACATAACCGTCGTCGCGAACCATTATGTTTTCGGGTTTGATGTCGCGGTGGATGATGCCGGCACGGTGAGCGGCCTTTAAACCTTCGGCGACCTGTTCGATGATTTTTACCGAATCGGCAACGGTCAACTGATTGCGGATGATCTTTTCGCGTAAAGTTAAACCTTTGATGTATTCATAGACGATAAAAAGCGTGTCGGCGGATTCGACGATCTCATAGATCGTCAGGATATTCGGATGATTTAGAGCGGAAACGGCTTTGGCTTCGAGCTTAAATCGCCTGACGAGGTCAACGTCATTGGCATATTTCGGAAGCAGGACTTTTAAGACGACATGGCGGGAAAGCTGTTCGTCAAAAGCGAGATAAACCGCTCCCATTCCGCCTTCGCCGATCTTTTGGCGAATTTCATACCGCCCTAATTTGTTGCCGATTTCCATAAAAGTGTGAACTTTTAAATTTGATTTGCCATTATACAACATTTAATTTGTCCAAAAACCAGAAGCATTTGACAAAAAATCTTCCTCTATTTACAGCCCGAATCAAAAAACTTCGAAATATTTAATCGAACATTCCCGAAATACATATCGTAGGAAGTTCTGATTGGAATTTTTCAGCGTAACCAATTCAACGTTTTTTTACCGAATTCACTTAATTTTTTTTATGCGGCATCTTTATACATTTTATTCGGACGCATTTTGGATCGCTCTCAAATCTATTTCCGAACATAAACTCCGGGCTTTTCTGACGCTTCTCGGCGTGATTATCGGGGTGGCGTCAGTGGTCGTGGTCGGTGCTTCGATCAGCGGTTTGAATTCCTATGTGACCACCCAGATTTCAAAAGCTCTCGGTGCCAATCATTTTATGATGAACCGGATGGCCCAGCATGGCGAAATGGATGACTCGGAATATGAAAGACGCAACAAACGCAATAAGTCCATCACCTGGGAAGAATACAAATACTTGAAGTCGCGGTGCGATGCCTGTTCGGAAGTCGGGGCTCAGGACAATGACGGCATAGACATCAATCAGGACGGCATCGAAATGCCCTCCGTGCGGGTGCAGGGCGTCACCGACAACATGGAGATCATCGAAGATAAAACGATGGAAATGGGGCGTTTTATCACCGAATCCGAGGTCGAACGCTCGGCGAAAGTCGTCGTTTTGGGCTTTGACGTGATGGAAAAATTCTTTCCGAACAAAAATCCGCTCGGCGAGAAATTAAAGATTCGCGGCATTCCGCTGACGGTGGTCGGCGTTGAAGAACAAAAGGGTTCATTTTTCGGTCAGGCAATGGACAGACACGTCTATATACCGATAACCCTGCATTTTCAGCTATTCGGCGGCGACGGCGGAATACAGGTACACGGAAAATCCGCCGAGCGTGAAGGTTTAACTTTGGCAATCGAAGACGCCCGCACAAATTTGCGAAACCGCCGGAAACTTATCGGGAGCGACGAAGATACATTCGGCGTCGTCAACACGGCCGATCTCGGCAATCAGATAGATCAATTTACGGGAGCGATCGCGGCCGTGGTCATTCCGATCACGATGATCACTTTGATCGTCGGCGGAATCGTCGTGATGAACATTATGCTCGTTTCCGTGACCGAACGAACTTTCGAGGTCGGTTTGCGAAAAGCCCTCGGAGCAACACGAAAACAGATTATGCTTCAATTTCTGATCGAATCGGCTTCGCTTTGTATTCTGGGCGGAATTATCGGCTTGTTTCTGGCAACGGGGGTCACGAGTCTGATCACCTACGCGGCGGGAATAACGATGACCATTACGATCGGTTATGTGATCTTAGCCGTCCTGGTTTCCAGCATCATCGGCATCGTCGCCGGTCTTTATCCGGCTTACAAAGCTTCGAAATTAGACCCGATCGTCGCGTTAACTAAAACGTAATACGCTTTACGCAATATGTAATTCGTTTTGTTGATTAATGCTGGTATTTAATTATTAACGAATAACGTATTACGAATTACTTATCACGAATTACGAACACTATGCTTTTATCAACCGCATTACCGAAAGAAGTTCTGAAGATGGCACTCGACAGTATCCTGTCGCATAAATTCCGTTCGTTTCTGACGATCCTGGGCATCGTCGTCGGCGTCATCACGGCCATCGTCGTCGCTTCGATCCTGCTCGGACTCCGCCAGAGTTTTGTGGATATGATCGAAGAATACGGGACGAACAACATTTATGCCTTTCATCTGACGACCGGCTTCGGACCGCCGAACCGCGACGAGCGTTCCCGCAAACCTCTGACCGTCGAAGATGCCGAAGCGATCTTGAAACAGTCAAACGCGATCGAAGACATCGCTCTCGTCAATCCGAATATCGGCTCCTGGGGCGACGGCTTTGACGACAATATGGTCTATGAAGGCAAAAATTACCGCTGGGCTTTGACCGACGGCGTGACGCCGAATTATCCGGCTTTGACGAATCTGGTTTTGCGTGAAGGCCGGTTTATTACCGAAAATGACAATGCCCAGAGACGGAATGTTCTGGTCATCGGCGTCAATGCGGCGGACGCACTTTTTCCCGGTAAAGAAGGCGATATCGTCGGCAAATTTATCCGGATGAACGGACAGTTGTGGGAAATCATCGGTGTCATCGAAAAACGCAAAGCCGGATTTTTCGGTGAAAATGAAGAAGATCGCAAGATATTTTTGCCCCTGCGGACTTCGCAAAAGGTCGCCCCGCAGAGAGACGCCCTTGTTCACATCATTCAGGCTAAATCAAAAGAAAAGATTCAAACCGCCCTGGAAGATGCCGAAATGGTCTTGCGGCAACGCCGCGGTGTCAAATTCGGCGAACCGAACAATTTCGACATCAAGACTGCCGATGCTTTTATGGAGCAGTTCGATTCGATCATCGGCGGCGTCGGTCTGGCCGCAATTGCGATCTCTTGTTTGGGATTACTCGTCGGCGGCATCGGAGTGATGAACATAATGCTCGTTTCCGTTACGGAAAGAACCAAGGAGATCGGCATCCGCAAAGCCATCGGGGCGACCAAATCGGCCATCGTCCTGCAATTTCTGCTGGAAGCAATGACGCTCACCTTTTTCGGCGGCGTGATCGGTGTGGTCATCGCCATCGGCATCGCCCAACTGGTGATGCTTCTCGTTCCGGCACTTCCCGCGACGATCGCACTCTGGTCGATCATACTGGCACTCGGAGTTTCCGTTGCCGTCGGTTTGATCTTCGGTGTTCTGCCCGCCAGAAAAGCCGCCAATTTGGATCCGATCGAATGTTTACGCTATGAGTAAACTATAACTTCAAGCGTCTCGCTGGCTGTCCTGAGACCGAGACGCTTGAAGTTACGGTTTTCAAATTCTCCCCTTTACAAACTCTCCGCTTTTGCGTTAAAAAGTCATTTCTATTAATCTCAAATGCAAAAGTGAATTATGTCTATTACCGAAAAATGGAAATTTATCGGCAGGAGCGAAAAGGCTGATTTTCCTGCATTTGAACTCAAAAATCTGAATGTAAAAATTGACTCCGGTGCATACACATCGGCGATTCATTGTTGTAGAATTGACTGGGTTCGGGAAGACGTTTTGGAAGTCATATTTCTTGACGAAGAAGACCCGAAATATACCGGAAAAGTTTATCAATTCAATGAATTTATAAAAAAACAAGTCCGCAGTTCGAACGGAATTGCGGAGGAACGCTTTATCGTTTGGACAAAGATCAAACTCGGTGAAAATCTGTATGACATCAATCTTTCTCTGACCTTTCGCGGCGATATGCGTTTTCCCGTCCTCATCGGCCGGAGATTTTTGGCACGGCATCATTTTGTCGTCAATCCGAGATTAAGAAATGTTTTTAAGAAAAAGCCTCTGAAAAAGAGCAAATAGAATTTTGGAATCATATTTGTATTAAAATAATGAAAATCGCAATTTTATCTACCAGCCCGAGACTTTATTCAACCCGCCGTTTGGTTGAAGCCGGCACCAAACGCAAACACGAGATGGTCGTCATCAACCATTCCAAATGCGTTCTTCAGATCGAGAAAAAAAACCCGATCATCGTCTATAACGGCAAAAAACTCGAGGGAATTGATGCCGTCATCCCTCGAATCGGGGCGTCCGTCACATTTTTCGGTACAGCCGTCGTCCGTCAGTTCGAGATGCAGAAGATTTTTACGGCGGTCGAATCGCAGGCACTCGTTAAATCACGTGATAAACTGCGAAGTCTCCAACTTCTTTCACGAGCGGGATTGGGCATGCCGAAAACGGTTTTTTCAAACTACACGAAAGACACCGAGTCGGTCGTCAGTTTAATAGACTCAAAACCGATCATCATCAAACTCTTAGAAGGCACACAGGGTTTGGGAGTGGTCTTAGCGGAAACGAAAAAAGCGGCGGAATCGGTTTTGGAAGCGTTTAACGGTCTGGAAGCGAGAGTCGTCCTGCAGGAATTTATCGGCGAAGCAAAAGGTGCGGAC
>JBGTRS010000273.1:0-2090 GCA_041940665.1 Pyrinomonadaceae bacterium
TTTTTCATCCGCCTCCTTTTCATCCTGACCGTTGCTTTCCGGTTTTTCCTGAACCTTTTCGGCGATTTTTTCCAAACTGAGTTCGATAAAAATCGGGAAATGGTCGGAATCAATTGATTCGAGGCGTTTTAATTCGACCAATCTGAAATGATTGGTTTGAAATACGTGATCGAGGGGCATTCGCAAGAGCCAGATTTTAGCGTGAAAAGAATTATAAAAACCGCGGCCGATGCGGGCATCGAGCAGACCGCTGATTTTTTGGAACAAATTTGTCGTGCTTGACCAGGCAACATCATTAAAGTCACCGGCGATGATCGTCGGCATATTCTCTTTTTTGATCTTTCTGCCGACGATGATGAGTTCCGCATCTCTTTCCGCCGAGCGGGCGTTTTCGGTCGGAACTGGCGGACGCGGGTGAAGTCCGAAAAATTTTATGCAATCGCCCGATTCTAGAATCAAATTCGATTCGACCGAAGGAATGTCATCCTCGACGACAAAATTCAACTCGCAATTTTTTGTTTCGAGTCTTGAATAAAAATTCATTCCGTACGCATTATCGAGCGGATGACATAAATTATGCGGATATTCATTCTTCAAACTCTCGACCGCCTTGTCCCACCAATCATCCACTTCCGCCAATAAAATAACATCCGGGTCTGCTTCCTTTATCCGATCCAGAAGTTTACCGGCACTTCTGTTTTCGATCAGAACATTAGAGATCAAAATTTTTATTTTGGCGTCCCCATTGCCGTTAACGCTTCTTAAAACCTGTTTTTTATAAAGGGGCGTATACGGGATGATTCTGAAAAGTTGGTAAATCAAACAACCGGCCAGGATTATTTGTGCTACGATCAAAAAGTAATCATAGGCAAAAATGAACGGGTTCAATATCAGCAATATCAGACACACAACGGCGATCTGGAGTCTCGGAAAATCACCGATGCGGAAAATCCAATAGCTTAATTTAAAGACCGGAAGCACCGTCAGCAAAATGGCCAACGATCCGAAAAAATAAACGAAAATCTTACCAGTTAAGATGAGCCAGTCTGATTCCATAGAAAAAAAAGGTGATACAAAATACTCAAAAGCATTGTATATCACCTTTTTCCAGTTTGAAAAAACCGTTTGTTAAAATTCGTTTTCTTTGCCTAAAAGGAAGAACCATAATCCGTATATTCCGATGATCGTGCCGATCGGAAAACCCGGAATGCTGATGATACTTGCAATTATTCCGAAAACTTTCGCTCCGGGCGTGTCGTTATGAATTTTCCAGCCGGTGATCAGATAAAAAATCGAATAGACCAAAAACAGCCATTCCCCGCTATACCAACCGCCGACGGCTATCCAGCCCAGAACATTTAAGACACCGATGACAAAGAATATGGTCGAAATCGTATTTTTGTGCTGTTTGTATGTCATAACAGATTCTCCGAATTTGTCTAATTTCCCAAATAATAAAACGAACGGGAAAATATAGCAATAATTTTCCCGTTCGTTTTTTATTTTTAAGTTCCCACCTAACTATTCTCTTTCGACTGCCATCGCCACGGAATTTCCGCCACCGAGACATAACGCGGCGACGCCTTTTTTGGCACCGCGGCGTTTCATTTCGTAAAGCAGAGTCGTCAAAACCCGCGAACCGCTGTTGCCGATGGCGTGTCCGAGGGCAACCGCCCCGCCGTTGACATTGACATTTTCGGGATTCATTCCCAATTCCTGCATTACGCCGAGGGCCTGCACCGAAAACGCTTCGTTGAGTTCAAACAGATCAACTTCATCCATCGTCCAACCGGCTTTTTTCAAAACGTTTTTAACGCCTTCGACCGGAGCCATCATGATCATTTTCGGCTCGATTCCACTCGTTGCATAGGCAACTATTTTAGCCATCGGCTCGATGCCCATTTCTTTGGCTTTTGCGGCCGATGTAACGACCACAGCCGAAGCCCCGTCATTTACGGAAGGAGCATTTCCGGCCGTCACCGTGCCGCCTTCTTTTTTAAATGCCGGACGCAATTTGCTTAAACCCTCCACCGTCGTGTCGTCGCGGATCGTTTCGTCCTTGTCGAATTTGACCGGATCGCCCTTGCGTT
>JBGTRS010000273.1:2100-6430 GCA_041940665.1 Pyrinomonadaceae bacterium
CATCAAACCGTCCCGCATCTCTCGCTTCCATCGCTTTGCGGTGGGAATTGTAGGCGAATTCGTCTTGTTCATCGCGGCCGATCTGATAGGTTTCACAGACGACTTCCCCGGTGTTGCCCATATGCCAGTTTTCAAACGGACACCAAAGTCCGTCGTGGATCATCAGATCGATGACGGTCTTATTGCCCATCCGGAAACCTTCGCGGGCTTCGCCCAATGCGTATGGAATGTTCGACATTGATTCCATTCCGCCCGCAACGACGAATTCCGAATCGCCGAGTCGCACGGATTGAGCCGCCAACGCGACCGCCCGCAGTCCCGAACCGCAGACCATATTGACCGTCAAAGCCGAAACTTCCGGAGGCAATTCCGCCTTGATGGCCGCTTGTCTGGCGGGAGCCTGTCCGAGTCCGGCCTGAACAACACAACCCATGATGACTTCACTGACATCTTCCTTGTTGATTCCCGCCCGTTTGACCGCTTCCTTGACGGCGATCGCTCCGAGATCGGTCGCCGAAAACGGCATCAGACTGCCCATATATTTTCCCGTTGCCGTTCTCGCGGCACTGATTATTACTGCATCTTTTATATCTGTCATTAAAATTCCTCTTTTCTAAATGTATTAATTAACTAAATAGCTCTTTATTTATTTTAAATGTTCTGAATCCGTCATTCAAATTCACAATCAAACAACGATTTTGGAACTTTTCATTTTACAGAATATTTAAATTCCTGTTAAATTAAACCAAATCCAAAAAAGCAATACCAAAACCAAATTAGCAGAGGAGAAAATCTATGAAGAGTCTGCGGCTCGAAGATTTTATGGCTGATTTACGGAAGCGAAATCCGGGCGAAAATGAATTTCATCAGGCCGTCGCGGAAGTTGCCGAAACATTGATTCCTTTTATTAACGAAAACAAAATTTACCGCGAAGCGAAAATTTTAGAACGACTAACCGAAGCCGATAGGATCGTTATGTTCCGCGTGAATTGGGAAGATGATGACGGAAACATCCGGATCAACCGCGGCTATCGCGTTCAATGGAATAACTCGATCGGCCCTTACAAAGGCGGTCTTCGTTTTCACCCGAGTGTCAAATTGAGCATTCTCAAATTTCTTGCGTTTGAACAGACTTTTAAGAACAGTTTGACCGGATTGCCGTTGGGCGGCGGTAAGGGCGGCTCAGATTTTGACCCGAAAGGAAAATCCGATAATGAAGTAATGCGTTTTTGCCAATCGTTTATGACCGAATTGTTTCGGCACATCGGTCATTACAGAGATGTTCCCGCCGGAGACATCGGCGTCGGGGCAAGAGAGATCGGCTATCTTTTCGGTCAATATAAAAGGCTTTCCAATGAATTTACGGGAGTCCTAACGGGCAAAGGACTTCTGTACGGCGGAAGTGAGATTCGGGCGGAAGCAACCGGCTACGGAAGCGTCTATATGATGCAAAATATGCTTGAACATATCGGCGAAGCCATCGAAGGCAGAACGGCACTCGTTTCGGGAAGCGGTAATGTCGCCCAATACACGGTCGAAAAAATCAATCACCTCGGCGGAAAGGTCGTCACTTTATCCGATTCCTCCGGTTTTGTTTACGACCAGGAAGGAATTGATGAAGAAAAACTGGAATTTGTCAAAGATCTGAAAAACGTCAAACGCGGACGCATCGAGGTATATGCCGAAGAATTCGGAGTTGATTTTTTCGCAAATGAAAAACCCTGGAAAGTTCCCGGTGATCTGGCGTTTCCGAGTGCGACCGAAAACGAAATCAACGGGAAAGATGCAAAACACTTGATCGAAAATAATTGCCGGGCTGTTTCCGAAGGTGCCAATATGCCGACGGATAATGAAGGATTGGAGATATTCCAATCGGCAAAAATTTTATTTGCCCCCGGAAAAGCCGCCAATGCCGGCGGTGTGGCGGTTTCAGGGTTGGAAATGTCGCAAAACAGTTTGCGAAAATCCTGGTCGCGTGAAGAAGTTGATGAAAATTTACAATCCATTATGAAAAATATACATAATCAATGTGTCGAATACGGACAGGAAAACGGATATGTTGATTATGTCAAAGGTGCCAACATCGCCGGCTTTATAAAGGTTGCCGATGTGATGCTGGCTTACGGAATAAATTAAAACCAGAAAATTTTATTTATTCCTCACCAATATCTTCATTCCAAATTTCAGAATTTTCAGAAATAAAATCCTTCAGCAATTTGATACATTCCGCAGAATTCAAATCTATTACTTCTACACCGTATTCCTTTAACCATTCGATTCCGCCTTGAAAATTGACCGATTCGCCGACGACGACCGTGCCGATCTTAAATTGGCGTATAAGCCCCGAACAATACCAGCAAGGGGCGAGCGTCGTTACCATAATTTTGTCGCGGTAGCTTTTCTGCCGTCCGCTTTTGCGAAAAGCATCGGTTTCGCCGTGGATCGAGGGATCATTTTCCTGAACCCGGCGATTATGCCCACGACCTAAAAGATTTCCCGCACTATCAAACATTGCCGCACCGATCGGAATGCCGCCTTCGGCTAAACCATTTTTGGCTTCTGCAATCGCCACATCCAACATTTCCTGATAATTCAAATCACTTTTCATAAAACAATTTTCTTTTGCGAACTTGAAAATCGCAAATCGCAAATCTAAAATCGCAAATAACTTATGTCACAAAATTTTCAACCCGGTGATTTTCTTATTTTTCAGATCGAAGCCGCCTTCGGACTTCTCAGACTTTTGGATATTGAACAAACCGAAGAGGATACGATCTGGCACGTGGCCGCCTATGAAGATATGTTTTTAGATATTGATATGGCGGACTCCGCCCTGGAAAATACAAACAATCTGAAAATAAGTCTCCCGCACGCAGCATTGACAAACCGGGCGTTTGAAGCCACACAAACATCGCGGATGAAAAACGAACCGCTCACCGATCAAGAATTAAAACCGCTCGAAGATTGGAAAAACGATCCCGACCGTGAAATTTCCGACCGAACCGTTCGACTGCTTTTAGGACTGCGTTGAACGGCCGACCTTTTCCTTTAAGTTTTTTGTCGTGTTTTCCGTCACGCTCGCCGGCACAACATCGGACAGATCGGCCTCGGGCAAAAGTTCTTTGGTTTGTGCCGATCCTAATGCCGAATCTTGTTCGTTTTCAAATGCCGTTCTTTTTTTATACTGTTTTTTAAGCTGCAGAGTCCGCAAAAATGTCTGCACCTGCCAGGCAAACATGGCGGTCAAAAATCCGGCGACAATGTAAATAATTACCGGTGTGTCATCCTTGCCGAGAAACATTACATATAAAATAATCGCGAGCGTTAAGCTGACAAGGCCGGTCAAAGCGGTCAAAAAACTGTTGATCTTAAAATTTTCCTCGATCGGTCTTTCGCTTTTTTTGACTTTTCCGAATTCAGCTAAATATACACCGCATTTTCGGCAATAGGTTTCTTTTTTTTGGTCAGAAGCTCCGCAATTTGGACAATACATAATTTTTTAACCGGTAAATTAAACGCTTTGAATTGAAAAATGGTTCATTTTGTGTTTTTTCTTCGGTTTATCTCTTTATTTATCAGATCCAATTCCCGGCTGACCTGACCCGTCACGGAAGAATTTTCCTGTGCCCGCCGGATCAGATACGGAATCGCATCGGAAACCGGACCGTAGGGAACATATTTGGAAACGTTGAAATTGTTGTCCGCCAGCACATAGGAAAGGTTATCGCTCATTCCGTAAAGCTGGGAGAAAAAAATATGGGGATGATCGGGTTCGATCCCTTTTTCGAAAATCTTTTGCGTGAGTTTTTCGACGCTTTCCTGATTATGCGTGGCGGCAACAAAGGCGATTTCATCAACATTTTCAAGACAATAATCAATCGCCAGATCAAAATCCCGGTCGGTTGCCGCTTTATCGGGCTGGATCGGCGATTCATATCCCATTTCTTCGGCCCGGTCGCGTTCTTTTTCCATATATGCCCCGCGAACGATCTTGACGGCGAGTATAAAACCTTCTTTTTTCGCCTCTTCGTGCGATTTTTTCAGATACTCAAGCCGGTCGTGGCGATACATCTGGATCGTATTGAACACGATCGGCAATTCGCGATTGTATTTTTTCATCATTTCCGTTGCCAAAAAATCAACCGCATTTTGAATCCAGGATTCCTCCGCATCGATAAACACGGGCTGTTCGATTCCGTGGGCGTATTCGCAGATTTCATTGACACGCCGCTCAGTGTTTGCCCATTTTATTTTGCTTGATTCCTTGACCAATTCCTCGCCGCGGCTGACCTTTTCGAGCGTGCCGAACGGGGCGATGCCCGTTAGTTTG
>JBGTRS010000274.1:0-6417 GCA_041940665.1 Pyrinomonadaceae bacterium
CGAACGCGGAAATTACACGCGATGAAAAAAATTTAAAGGAATATGTCGAAGCGATCCTCGAACATCTCGAGGGCAACAAACCGAATCTCGACCTTCCCGTTGATGTGCAGGCGACCGCTTTTCAGATGAAAGTTTGGGAAATCTTGCGAAAAATTCCATACGGCGAAACGCTTTCCTACAAAGAAGTAGCGGAAAAGATCGGCAACACAAAAGCCGTGCGGGCGGTGGCCGGTGCCTGCGGAAAAAATCGTGTGGCTCTCGTCATCCCGTGTCACCGCGTCATCGGAAGCGGCGGCAAGATGAGCGGCTACCGGTGGGGAGTCGAGCGGAAAGAAAAACTTTTGGAGATGGAACGGGCAATGAATGCGAAAAAATTTACAGAATGAAAGATATGGATTAAAATGCTTACAAAATAACCCGCAATTGCAAAAAAACAAATTTATGAAAAGAAAACTTTCAATAATGTTGTTCATAATTGCTCTGTCGGTAAATTGTTTCGGACAAAATGAGACGATTGATCCGCGGGATTTTATTGACGGGTTTTTGGAATGTGCAAACGAAAATGATTTTGAAAGAGCGAAAACGTTTTTTCATCCGTATTCTCTGAAAAATGAAAACTTCACCTATTCAAATGAGTTGGTAAAATTTATTTCCGATAAAAAACTTAAATTTGAAAAGACTTTGACGGAAGATAGGTCGAACACATCCGCTTTTTTTCATTTACAGTTGAAATCCCAAAACGGTCGGGAATATGAGATTCAGTTTCTTTTGGTAAAAACCAAAGAAGAATGGAAGATTTTGTTTTTTTACATCGAAACCGATGAGATCAAGCAAATGATAAAAAATTCCGATTCCATACCGAAAGTTTTTAAGTTTTTCATTAAACCTCAATCGCCCGAAAAAGAACCGAAAGATTATGTCAGACACGAGCCCTGTAAAGAGTGTGTCTAAATTTTTAAGTTTTCTTTTCCATTTTGAAACCAATTGTTTTACAATGCCGTAAAACGATTTATTAGCAGTTCCAATTTTCAATTTTAAAAAAATTCCAAAAAGTTATGAAAAGACATATCTTGCGTTTTTCTGCCGCAATTTTTGCGTTTGTTTTGTTGAGCGTTGTCGCCTACCCGCAGAAAACGGGTTCGTTTGCGATCACCAATGCGACGGTCGTGACGGCTTCGGGGCCGAATTTAGCCGAGACGACGATCGTCGTCCGCAACGGTTTGATCGAAGACATCGGCAAGAATATAAAGATTCCGGCCGATGCAAAAGTCTATGACGGCAAGGGCCTGACCGTCTATCCGGGATTTTTCGATGTCAATACGAATCTCGGCATTCAGAAACCGACTCCGAGTCCGCCGGGACAGTCCGGCACACAGGCCCAGACGGTTTCGAATTATCCGCCCGAACTTCGTGCGGAAGAGATGGCGTTTGAAAAGATAAAAGCAGGCGAAGCACAATTTAAATTGCAACGCGACAACGGTTTTACGACCGTTCTGACCGTTTCGGACGAGGGAATTTTTCAAGGCCAATCGGCGGTCATCAATCTGGCGGGCGAGTCGGCTTCAGAAATGGCCATCAAGCCGGTTTTCGCCCAGCACGTCACTTTCCGAACGGCCAGCGGTGGTGTTTTCCCGACATCGCTGATGGGAACTTTTGCGGCTCTCCGGCAGATGTTTATGGATGCGAAGCGTCTGGACGAAATAAACAAGATGTATGAAAAAGACCCGCGGGGAATGAAGCGTCCCGACACGGACACAACTCTGGAGGCTCTCATTCCGGTCATCAACGGCAAAATGCCGGTCGTTTTTAATGCCAATACGGAACGCGAAATGATCCGCGTGCTGGATCTCATCAAGGAATTCAATCTGAAGGGAATTATCGCCGGCGGACAGGAATCCTATAAAATGGTTGACCGCTTGAAAGCCGCCAATGTGCCCGTTCTGCTCTCGCTCAATTTTCCCGTGCGGACTTTGAGCGAGAATAAAGAAGCCGATCCCGAACCGCTCGAAACTCTGCGGATGCGGGTTGAAGTTCCGAAAAATGCGGGATTGCTCAAAAAAGCCGGCGTCAAGTTCGCGTTTCAGACGGGTGAACTCAAAAACATCAAGGACTTTTTGAAAAATGCCGAGGAAGCGACGAAAAACGGTTTGGACAAATCCGACGCGATCCGGGCGATGACGCTATATTCGGCGGAAATTCTCGGTGTTGATAAACAACTCGGCTCGATCGAAAAAGGCAAGATCGCTAACCTGGTTGTAATGAAAGGCGACATTTTTGCCGACGATAAAGAGATCACGCATGTTTTTGTTGACGGAAAACTATTCGAGCAGGAAAAGAAGCCCGAAACGAAAGCCGATACAACAACAAACGGAAAACCCGTCAATGCCGGCGGCGTCTGGAGCATTACGGTCGAAGCACCGGGACAGACGATTCCGATTACTTTGACATTAAATCAGCAGGAAAACATTTTATCAGGTTCGATGACATCGAGTTTCTTCGGAACTGCCGCCATCAGAAACGGCCGGGCAACTTCCGATGGCTTCAGTTTTGACGCGACGGTTCAAGCCGGCGGACAAGACCTTGATGTTTCCTTTAACGGCAGGGTTACGGGCAACCGCGTTGAAGGCACGGTGATCACGCCGCAGGGGCCGGCAACCTTTAGCGGAACGAAAAATCCGTAAGGGAACAAAGTCATTATGAAAGTAAAAGGTTTTCTGATTGGATTGATTTTTCTTTTGGCCGGCTCGTTCGGTTGCGGTTCGAATCATCAGGCCGGACACAATCATTATGCCGGAGAGGAAAAGCGGGAAATAAAATCTCTGTCGGATGAAGAAATAAAGAATTTACGCGAGGGGAACGGGATGGGATTGGCTAAATCGGCCGAATTAAACGGTTATCCCGGGCCGAAACATATTCTGGAAAATGAATCGCAAATGAATCTGACGGCGGAGCAAAAACAGAAGGTTTCGGAATCATTTCAAAATATGAAAAAAGATGCGTTGAAACTCGGCCATCAAATTTTAGAAAAAGAAAAAGAATTTGACCTGCTTTTTTCACGAAACGAGATCAATGAAGAGCTTTTGAAAACCAAAACTCAGGAAATCGCCGGGCTAAAGGGTGATTTGCGGAGCGTTCATTTGCAGGCACATCTTGAAATGAAGAAACTTTTAACTACCGAACAGATAAAAAAATATAACGAATTACGCGGCTACGCCAATTAATTTTTTAATCGAGTTTGAAGGAGCAAAATGAGAAAAACTAGAAGCATAATTTTCTTTTTTGGTTTGCTGATATTAACAGCTGTTTGTTTTACCGTTCACGGGCAAAACAGGCAGGATGTTCTGATCCGCAATGCGACCGTAATGACGGCGGCGAAAGGAACGATGGTGAATACGGATATTTTGATCAAAAACGGCAAAATATCCCGTATCGGCAAAAATCTTCCGGCGGGCGACGCTCAGGTCATTGATGCGACGGGAATGTTCGTAACGCCCGGCATTATTGATGCCCATTCCCACGCGATGCTCGATGCGGTCAACGAATTTTCCTACGCCGTAACTTCGATGGCGAGAATCCGCGACGTGCTTGACCCGACCGATATTACCATCTATCGGGCATTGGCGGGCGGTGTCACGGCGGCGAATCTGATGCACGGTTCGGCCAATCCGATCGGCGGTTTGAATACGGTCGTCAAATTCAAATACGGCCGGGCGGTCGAGGACTTTCTCGTTCCGGCGGCCCCGCCGGGCATCAAGTTTGCGATGGGTGAGAACGTCAAGCGGTCTAATTTTAATCCGCCGGGCAATCAGGCACGGCGTTATCCGGCGACCCGGATGGGAACGCTCGAGGTGATGCGGCAGGCGTTTATCGAAGCGAGAGATTACAAAAAGCAATGGGAAGATTTTCGGGCCGGTAAAACAAAAGTTCCGCCGAAAAAGAATATAACCATCGAACCGATCGTCGAAGTTCTGGAAGGCAAACGCCTCGTTCACGCCCACGGCTACCGCTCGGACGAGCATCTGAATCTTCTGCGGCTTGCCGATGAATTCGGGTTTACGGTCGCCACTCTGCAGCACGGTCTCGAAGCCTACAAGATCGCTCCCGAGATCGCCAAACACGGTGCCGGCGTTTCGATCTTCGTGGATTACTGGGGCTACAAGATGGAAGCCTACGACACGATTCCCTATAACGCTTACATCCTTTGGAAAAACGGCGTGGTCGTTTCGATCAATTCCGATTCGGGCGAACGGATCCGCCGTCTGAATCTGGATGCGGCCAAAGCGATGAAATACGGCGGCGTGCCGGAAGAGGAAGCTCTGAAGATGGTTACGCTAAATCCCGCCAAACAACTCGGCATTGATAAAGTGACGGGTTCGATCGAGGTCGGTAAAGACGCCGACATCGCCATCTGGAGTGAACATCCCTTCAGCGTCTATACGCGGGCTGAAATGACCCTGGTTGACGGCGAGGTTTTCTTTAACCGCAAAGAAGATATCGAAAAACGCAAGGAACTGGAAAAGGAACGCGAACGGCTCGAAAAAATGGAGCCGAATCTGCCGCCGTCGAAACGCGGAAAGAAAGATAAAAAGGACGACGAAAAACCGAAAGCTTCGCCGACGCCCGTTCCCGAAGGAGGAAAACGTTAATGAAAAAACATTTATCATTTATCATTTACCATTTATCATTTATTTCCTTTTTACTGCTCACCGCTCACTGCTTACTGCTTACTGTTTCCGCTCAAAACGGCGGGACACAGCAGAATCTAACGGGCCGGGCGGGAACATTTGCCATCACCAATGCGAAGATCGTCACGGTTTCGGGGGCGGAGATCATCAACGGCACGATCGTCATCAGCGGCGGCAAGATCACGGCAATCGGCACGAATGTTTCGATTCCAGGCGGAGCGGAAAGAATTAATGGGGCGGGTTTGAGCGTCTATCCCGGAATGATCGATGCCGGAACAAATATGGGACTCTTAGAGATCGGCAACGGTGCCGCCGGTACGGTTGATGTGGCCGAAACGGGCGGCGTCAACCCGAACGCGAAAGCCATTCTTGGAATCAACCCGCATACATCGCATATCAACGTCACCCGCGTCAACGGCATCACGATGGCCCATTCGATGCCGGCGGGCGGACTCATTTCGGGACAGACGGCGGTCATCAATCTGAACGGTTCGACGCAGTCCGAAATGGAGGTCGTCGGCACGTTCGGTCTGGTTATAAACTTTCCGCAAATCACGACCTTTGCCGGGTTCAATCCGTTTACGGGGCCGCGTTTTATCGAGTTCGATCAGGCGATCAAAAACCGCGACAACCGCGTTAAAGAGTTAAAGGATGAATTCGAAAAGGCTCTCCAATACGGCAAGGTGCAGGACGCTTACGCCTCAGACAAGACTCTGCCGTATCCCGAAAAGGACTTGAAAATGGAGGCTCTGGTGCCGTATGTTCGCGGCGAAAAACCGATCATTTTCACGGCGGAACGGGCGAGAGACATCCGCGGCGTGGTCAAATTCGTCGAGGAGATGAAACTCAAAGCGATAATTTTCGGCGGAGCGGAAGCCCATCTTGTCGCCGACGATCTGAAAAAACACGATATCGCCGTTATCTACGACAACATCCACAGCAATCCTTCGAATCAGGATTATGCTTACGATTACAACTTTGAAGCTCCGGCAAGAATGCATAAAGCGGGCATCAAATTTGCCATTTCGACCGGCGATGACGGGGCGAATGTCCGCGAATTGCCGTATCAGGCGGGAATGGCTTCAGCCTACGGTCTGCCGAAAGCGGAAGCATTAAAGAGCGTCACGCTCTATCCCGCCCAGATTTTGGGAGTCGCCGACAGATACGGCTCGCTCGAAGTCGGCAAGATGGCCAACGTCGTCGTCACCGACGGCGACATCCTCGAAATCCGCACTGAGATCAAGCACGTCTTCATTGACGGCCGGATGATTCCGCTAACGAGCCGCCACACGGAATTTTTTGAAGCCTTCAAGGATAGAAAACTGGGATCAAAGTAAAAATTTCAGAAATTTTACTGATAAAAAGCCGACCGCTTACAAAAATAAACGGTCGGCTTTCTTTTTGTTTGAAACGGGCAATCCGTAAAACCGTAAAGCCACTGTCGCGGTAGCAGTCGCGGCAAGCGTCCCGCCCCCGCATCAAGTCATATTTTGCTTAAATGTTATGAGTTTTTTTATGTTGAGTCTGAATCCGGGACTTCTCTCAGAACTGCCGATACGCCGGCGTTACGGTAAAAAAAGGATGTGCAGATTAAAAAGCATCTGCACATCCGAACACCTCTTGAAAAAAAGAGGCGGGTTGAGGTTTATCTTACGTAGGCATTGGATGTCGGCGTGTCGGAGGCGACACCGAATTGTTGCACCGAAACGCCCGAGGTCGTGCCGTTGATCCA
>JBGTRS010000275.1:0-6415 GCA_041940665.1 Pyrinomonadaceae bacterium
ATTCAAGGAGATAATCTTAGTCAAGCTATAAAACGCGAGAAAACAGATCAGCCTTGGCCTGAAATTGTCAAGTATACCGATGGTTGTTGGCATTGTATCCATCCCGACTTCCTGATTGATCAATGGGACAGAAGTGCGAATCGATTACAAGTCGAGACCATAGATGTTTACCTTTTGCATAAAGTGCTCTCGTGACAATGTGTTTTTGCATCTCACGGTCAAACAGATACATTAGTTTTCTTTTTCTTTTTTATAAGCCCACTATTTTTTTTGCTTCTTCTTCGGTAATGGCAGCACGAATTTCTCCCGTTAAGGCATTGGCGACGATAAAGTTTTTGTCTTTTCCCTCAACCGCAAATTCGTAAAACGGCTCGCCCAAAATTTCGATGAGACGCATTTTTTCGAACGCCGAAGAATCCTTTGAACGGCCGATATTTTCGATGACGGTTTTGGGCGAAATAAAATCCTGTTTGAAATTTACTTTGGCGTTTTCTTTCCGCAGATGCTCGCCGCGGATCTCTTCGATGTTCGTCCATGAAAAATAAAGCCCGCCAAGCGTCCAGAACAAAAACTGGATGCCGATAAAGATGCCCAAATAGCGGTGCGATTTGCGGATGTAGAATTTATAATTTCGTCTTTTCATTTTCTTAAAACTTTCCCGGCCGTGTTGAAGATTGATTTATATAACCTGCCGCCAGCTGATGGTCTGTTCAATTTAAACCGAATAACTGTTTTTTTTAGCGGTGAAACCGCTTAAATTAGGTAGCCAGATGCGAAGCGTCTGGATAGGTTGATGAAAGAAGTTTCCGCATTGAAGATGCGGTCAGAAAAATTTAGCTTTATTGGTTGCGGCTTCACCGCACGGAAACCTCAATCAACCAAACCAGACGCTCTGGCGTCTGGCTACCATATATCAGCGGTTTCACCGCTAAAACAAGAACAAATTTATTGCCGGATTTAATTTGCGGCAATTGATGAAATGCCGACACAATCTTTAATGCTCATGCGAAACTTTGTCTTTCGGGTCGGCTTTGCTTTGCAGTTCGTCGCGGACGTATTTGACGACCGCTTTGATCTCTGCTTCGCTCAATTTATCTTTGAACGCGGGCATCTCGCCTTCTTCGCCGAAAGTTACCTGTTTGATAAAATCTTCTTCCGGGTGATCGAGAGCGTGTCCTTTTAAGAACGAAATTCCCTTGCCTTCGACGCCTTCGCCCTGTCCGCCGTGGCATTTGGCACAACTTGTTTTATAGATCTCTCCTGCATTTATCTGTGCAACCTCGCCGATCTTTTTAAGACTCGTCACGGTCATCTTTTCGGCATTTTTTTCGAGTTCAAATTCGACCTTATCACCCGTTTTCACCGATTCGAGCAATTTTTTATCGGCAACCGGAAAATCCATCGTCATCGCCGACATCAAACCGGGAATATCTTCGTGGTCAATCGTTATCTCACCTTTTTCCAAATCAATTTTTTTGACCACGCCGGTACTTTTGAAAATTTTCTTTTCCTCATTTTCTACTGCATTTTCCGAGTTACAGGCAAATAAACCGAACGCTAGTCCAATAATAAAAACCAGTAATTTCAGAGTGTTTTTATGATCCATAATTTTAATTTGTTTCTCTTAGCAATCTTTTGAGCATCAAGATCTGTCCCTTATGCTGGGCTTCGTGATCGATCAGATGATGGAGAATCCAACGCAAGGTCACTTCCGTCCGTGAGCCGTCGTGTTTGTTCCAGCCGAAAAATCTGCCCAGATCGACATCGGAAAACTCTTTGAGAACTTCAAAGCAATTTTCGCGAACCTTATTTATCCGGTTGATGCAAAATTCGGCGGAATAATTTTTCGAGGAAAAATCTTCATCGAGCAGAACATCCCAAAACGCCTCGCGTCTGGCCTCTTCTTCGTCCAAATCCTGTTCGGCCAGAACGACCTTGAGCCACCACCATTCGGCTTCGGCATTGTGCAGGATCAGTTGCCCGATCGAATGCACATTCGGCAAAACTTTGGCGGAAATCTCTTCGTTGGATAAATCCTTGACCGCGTCGCTCAACTGCTCGCGGACTTCCGTCATTCCGCCCACTAAAAATCCGATCTGCTCGGAAAAGTTCGGATTCGACTTTAATTCTATTTTTTTGATTTCCATAATTCACCTTTTTGAATACGGTTATTTTCCCCGATAAATACTTATTTCGATTTTACCGTTTTGCCGTTTAAAATGATATACATTGCCCGCACCGAATATGTTGATTTTACCATCAATTATCTCCAGCATCGTATTTTCGTCAATCGCCCGGCCTTCATCCGCCAAACCCGCATCAATCGCGTGAACCAGACGCGAAAGCGTTCCCCATTGCGTCGCGTGGACGTCAACCGAAAAATCAACCAAACCCAGACCTTCCCGCACGCTCAAAATATCCAAGTCCTCGGAAGCATTTTCGTCGGCGATCTCGACGGTTCGCCCGTTTATTTCACGCCGCCAGCCGCCGATGACGGCTTTTTCGGATGCGACCGAACTTCCGGCGGAAAAACCGCAAAAAGGTATTTTGTTTTCGAAAAGATATCCGAGCCAGCTTTTATCAAGGCAAAGCGATTCGAAATAAGCGGGCGTCAGACCGCCGCAGACGAAGACGCCGGTCGGTTCTATCCGGGCAAGTTTTTCTTTGGTTAAATTATCTTCTTTTGAAACAAACAGGCGGACGGCCTCCGTTTCACTTAAACCGACCGATTCGAAGGCCTTAAAAAAGCGTAAAAACTGAGCTTCCGAATCACCGCCTTCTTCTTCAGCCACAATCAGGGCGATCTTTCTCTTGCCGTTTTTTGCCGCTTTTTTCAGAAAACGTCCGAAGGTGTGCGGAAAAGTCTCATTGTTCCGGCCGCCGCCGATCAGATATACGGGTATCATAAAGTCTCTGCTCTATTCCTCCCAGACCGCACCTTTGCCGGCATCCCAGAGCATTTTATTTAATGCCGGAATATCCTTGTTCAAGATCTCATCGGCTCTTGCTTTCAAGCTCGCCCATTGAGCGTTCATCTCTCGCATCAAGTCTAAAGAAGGCTGATTGACACGCGGAATATCGCTTTCGGTTTGATTGATGAGAAACATATAATTTGCCGTAAATTTGTTCTGAAAATTTTCGACGTCGTCATACGCCTTCGTTTTTCGCTGAACCATATCTTCATCCCACGCCTTCATTTTCCTGAGAAGTGCTTCGCCCGATCTTTTAGCATTGCCGAATTTGGCGTCATCGGGCAGAGATGCGAGAAGAGATTCTAACTGATTCTGTTTGCGATAGAGATCGTTGACCAGATCGTGCATCGCGGTCAGTTCGCTTTCCATCGAAGACATCACTTGATCGTATTGCCTGTATGTTTCCAAAGTCGTCGGATACATCGGATTGGCAAGAATGTTTGCCGAGGCCGAAACATTTTGACTTCCCGATTTTATGATGAAATTATATCTGCCCGGAATCGCTTTGTGTCCGCGGTAGCTCCCTTCGATATAGACATCCGGCACGCCCGGCATCGTCGCATACCGCATATCCCAGACAAAGCGGTTTAAGCCTTTGTTTTTCGGCAACGCCGGTTCGATGTCGGGTCCGCCGTCCCATTCTTTTGCGTCCTGATCTTTTTTCGATGAATAGGTGCGGACGAGATTTCCCGAGGAATCTCTGACTTCAAGCGTGATATGTTCATCCTTTTTGAGTTCGGGCAAATTGTAATAGATGACGATGCCGTTCGCCGGATTGACGCCGCGATACGGATTTGTGCCGTCAAATTCGGGGTTCGATGAGTTCAATTCGCTTCCGCCGTTGGCAAGGTAGGCGTCCGCCGGTTGATAGACGGAAAACGCGGGCATTTCTTTTTTATACTGCCGCAAGACATTGAGATCATCCAAGATCCAGAACGACCGGCCGGAAGTCGCCGCGATCAGATTTCCCTTATGAACACGTAAGTCCGTGATCGGTGTGATCGGCAGATTTAATTGAAAAGGCGACCAGTTCCGCCCGCCGTCAAAGGAAATAAAAACGCCGAGTTCGGTTCCGGCATAAAGTAAATCCCGCCGCACTTCATCTTCTCTTACAACCCTTGTAAAAGCGTTCGAAGGAATTCCGTTATCTATCTTCGTCCAACTGTTGCCGTAATCGGTCGTTTTATAAAGCCCGGGGCGATGGTCGTTGAACTTGTAGCGGGTCGTCGCAATATATGCCGTGCCTTTATCAAACGGCGAAACTTCGATGGCGTTGACCAAAGTTTCGGGTAAATCTTTCGGCGTCACGTTTTTCCAACTTTTTCCGCCGTCCCGTGTTATATGAACGAGACCGTCATCGCTGCCCGTCCAGATGACGCCTTTCTCGTGCGGCGATTCCGTTACATAAGCGATCGTCCCGTAATTTTCCGCCCCGACCGCTTCGTTCGTGTACGGCACGCCGCCTTTACCTTGTTTTTCCTTTTCATTGCGGGTCAGATCGGGTGAGACTTCCGTCCAGGTTTTGCCCAGATCGGTCGTTTTTAAAAGAACGTGAGCGGCGTGATAGAAAGTGTTCGGCTCGTGTTTGCTCCAGATGATCGGTGCGTTCCAGTTGTAGCGGTATTTCAGGTCTTTGGCATCCAACCCTAGATACTGAAGCGGTGCCGCCATAATGTTCGTGCCGGCGTTGGCCCGCACATCCAGAACCTCGATCGTGCCTTGATAACTTCCGCCCAAGACATAATCGGGTTTGTCGGGGTCGAAGGCGAGAAACGCACTTTCGCCGCCCGCCGAATAAGACCAGGCGTTGGTCGTAATTCCGCCGCTTCCGAATTCACGGCTGGCGATCTTGACCGATGTGTTGTCCTGCTGGCCGCCGTAGATATTGTACGGAAACAGATTGTCAACATTGATGCGATACATCTGAGCGGTCGGCATATTATCCTGAACGCTCCAGGTTTTGCCCTCGTTAAAGGTGATCGCCGCTCCGCCGTCATTGGCGACGACGAAATTTTTCGGGTTGTCGGGGTTAATCCACATATCGTGAAAATCGCCGTGCGTTCCGCGGATGTTTGCCCATGTTCTGCCGCCGTCCTTTGAACGCAAAAACGGTGCGGATTGGACATAAACCGTGTTCTCGTCTTTCGGGTCAATAAATAATTCGATGTAATACCAGGCTCTCTGCGTCAGACGATTATCGTCGGAAATTCTTTTCCAGCTTTTTCCGGCGTTGCTCGAAACAAACAGACCGCCCAAATCCTTTTCCGTGTCGCTTTCGATCAGGGCATAAACCTTGTCGGAATTTGAAGGGCTGACGGCAATCGCCATTTTGCCCAGTTCCGACGGCAAACCTTCCGTCAGTTTTTCCCAGGTCTCGCCCGAATCAACCGATTTATACAGACCGCTTCCCGCACCGCCGCTGATAACCTGCCACGGCCGGCGGCCGTATTCCCACATTGCCGCATACATGATCCGCGGATTATTCGCATCCATCGAAAGTTCCGCCGTTCCGGTCTTTTCGTCAACATAGAGGACATTCCGCCAGGTCTTTCCGCCATCGGTTGACTTAAAAAGTCCGCGTTCTTTTGAATTGCCATATAAAGCACCTTGTGCGGCAACAAAAACTATATCGGGATTTTTCGGATCAACGATGATGCGGGCGATGTGCTGAGTTTTTTCCAAGCCGATCTTTTTCCACGTTTTGCCTGCATCCGTAGACTTATAAACGCCGTCGCCGTGATGCGTCATCACACCGCGAACCGCGTGTTCGCCCATGCCGACATAGACGACGTTCGAATCACTCGGGGCAACCGCGATCGCTCCGACCGATCCGGTCGTAAAATATCCGTCCGAGATGTTTTTCCACGATACGCCCGCATCCTCCGTCTTCCACACGCCGCCGCCCGTCGTTCCCATATAATAGGTTTTCGCGTCCCCGACAACTCCGTGAACCGCCACCGAACGCCCGCCGCGAAACGGCCCGATGAGTCGCCATTTCATCGGCTTGAAAATTTGATCGTTTTCATTTGCCGAAGAATTATTTGAAGTCTGTGCCGAAACAGAAATGATACTGAAACAGAAAATCAAAACTATTGATAGAGTTTTTCGCATAAGTTAATCCTCTGAATTTATTGCTATGTGCTGTTACTGATTGGAATAGATTTGAAAAAAGAGCTGACTATTTTAATAACAATCTAGTTTGGCCTGTCGGAAACGATTTAGTCCTTGGATTTAAGGAATCCAATGTGAATGAAATGAAACAAACCATGTTAAACTTTATAAATCGACCTAGAACTCAAGAGGAAATTGTTAGACTGTATTATGCATCAAAAAGTTCTTTAGAGACAGTTTTATTTTTCAAAAATCACTGCATAGAAGTTAAAGATGCGATCTACAAAGAATTGCTGAAGTCAAATCCTGATTTAGATCCTTTACCTAAAATT